>NZ_VPCW01000039.1:0-16059 GCF_013418015.1 Acinetobacter sp. YH12211 | reverse complement strand
AGCAAGAGTGAACCACCTGATCCCTTCCCGAACTCAGAAGTGAAACCTCTTCGCGCTGATGGTAGTGTGGGGTTACCCATGTGAGAGTAAGTCATCGCCAGCTCATTATTCTAAACACCCTCAACTAACGTTGAGGGTGTTTTTTTATGGATAAAATAAAATACTAAGAATAAAAAAACCTTAAACATAATTTAAGGGTTTTAAACTTATATAAATTCAAATACTTAGAAATGTGCTTCTAAGCCTAAATATGGACCTTTAAACTCTAATTGAGTTTCTTGGTTGGAATCTTGATTCAGTTTAATGTCTAAGATGCGATAACCCGCTTTTAAACCGACATCCACTAGAATCGCATCAATAAAGTTATATTTAATTTCAGCTTGAGCATCACGCACTTCATTGTCGCTATTTTTGGCGTAATTTGCTTCAGCTTTGGCACTTAAACCCGTAAACGGTAATTTAACTGCTGCCTCTGCATATAACATAGCTAAAGTTTCACTGACGTCTTGTGTTGAAAACAAATTAGATCTTAAGTCACCTTCAAGTACTTTGGCGCCAAATCCAACATCTGCTGCAACAATGTTATCTAAAATTTCATAATATAAAATGAAGTCTGAGTAATCTAAATCCAGCTGATTGATTTTTACACCAGCAGCGCTTTGCTCGCTTTCGGCCTGCAAATTGGCATGCTTAATTTTGGCATTGGGTAAAAAAGGAACAGGATGTTCTACTGCCAGAGTAAAGGGTAAGGCAAAATCGTCATCTAAGTTTGGTGATAACTGAGCCTGATTCCAGTCTGCGCTATATTTCCAATAATCTACACTGGCTTTTACCCCAATAATATCGGCATGAACCGCTGAACAACCAATTAAGCTGCATGCTAAAGCAAAACGTTGTAATGTAAGCATATAAACCCTAGTATTTTTCATCATCATTTGGGATGAATGGTTTAGTGTTGTGATGTTCTCGTGACAAAAAATCATGTGAAATATTGTCCAACTTAGCGCATCATACATTTTCTTGAATCAAAATTCTTGTAAAAATATAGCCTAATTCGCGCCAAAAATAGAGGATTTCAGTATGCAAAATACCCATCCACCTGTCGATTACCCGCTCTATCTTGCCAATAAAGCCGTAGAAACAGGGCAATGGTTAGCCGTTCAGCATAAATATTCTCAAAAAGTATATGCGCGTGTTGCACTTGCCGATGAAAAAAGTATTGAAAAGGCCATTCGTGCAGCCGTAAAAGCAGAAGCTGAAATGGCAAAGTTACAGCCCTTTCAAAAACAAAAAATTCTGTTGCATTGTGTGCAGCGTTTTCAAAACATGCGTGAAGAATTGGTCGAGATTTTAATTGCTGAAGGTGGAAAGCCACGTTTGGCCGCGATGGCAGAAGTTGAACGTTTAATTAATACCTTCCAAATTGCTGCAGATGCAGTGTCTCAACTAGATGAAGGACAAATTTTACCGTTGGCGGTGACGGCTGCTGCTGCGAATTATCAAGGGATGGTTAAGCATGTACCCATTGGTGCTGTGTCTTTGATCAGCCCTTTTAATTTTCCGTTGAATTTAACTGCACATAAAATTGCGCCCGCGATTGCTGCAGGTTGCCCTTTTGTATTAAAACCTGCCAGCGCCACGCCTATTTCAGCATTGAAAATTGCAGAAGTGTTGGCTGAAACAGATTTACCTAAAGGTGCGTTTTCAGTATTACCTTGTGAGCGTGAGCAAGCCGATGTTTTAGTGACTGATGACCGTTTTAAACTGCTCAGTTTTACTGGTTCAGATGTGGTGGGTTGGGATATGAAAGCCCGCGCAGGACGCAAAAAAGTAACGCTAGAGTTGGGCGGCAATGCAGCGGTGATGATTGAACCCGATACTGAACTGAATGATGCATTGATTCATCGCTTAATTAGTGGGGCGTATAATCATGCAGGACAGGTGTGTATTAGTGTGCAACGTATTTTGGCGCATGACGACGTGTATGCTGAACTGAAAAAGAAACTTGTGAGTCAGCTTAAGAAAATTAAAGCAGCAGATCCTGATTTGGACAGTACTTTAGTCGGGCCAATGATTAAGGAAGCTGAAGCGCAGCGCTTGAAAAAGTGGATTGATAAAGCGGTGAAAAAAGGTGCAAAAATATTGGCAGGTGGCGAGCTGAAAGGTGTGATGTTTGAGCCGACTTTATTGGAACAGGTCGATCCAAACTTGGAGGTTTATAAAGATGAAGTTTTTGGCCCTGTTGCCATTTTGGAAAAATATTCATCTTTTGAACAAGGAATTACACGTATTAACCAAAGCCGTTTTGGTTTACAGGCGGGTATTTATACACAAAGCTTGGAAAAAATGCTGTATGCATGGGATCAGTTACAAGTTGGTGGGGTGATTATTAATGATATTCCATCGTTCCGTGTGGACAATATGCCTTATGGTGGAGTGAAAGATTCGGGTTTAGGGCGTGAAGGGATTCAATCTGCTATTCGGGATATGCAGGAAGAGCGTTTATTGGTAATTAAGCGTTAAGTATCTGATCTAATGATGCATCGTTATAAATAAAGAGAAAGGATGAGTTAACTCTGAATTTTGAGATGATTGATTACAGTGCTGTAGTTCGGTGAATAATAGGCTACAGCGCTGCTAAAATAGGTGAAAATTAAAATAACTCAAATAGCATCAAAATTTCATTCCAAATAGTTATACAATTTATAACTAAAAAATCAAGTCAAAATGGAGTGGAATTTGAACGTTTGATTAAAAAAATGCATACAAAAAGCATCTTTCTAAGCAGAATTTACAGAAAAATTGTTCAAAAATGAGTATTGTTAAGCCATACAAAAGCGCAATATTGGGCAAAGACTTTAAGCAAGATTTTCCGAATATTTCGCTGTTTGACCTTTAGAATTTGATGCTCAAAAGGTGTGACTCTAAAGCAAACACCCAGATTTTCATTTTTTGCAGGATATTTTTTGCGTGCGCTAAAGTACCGTTATATAAAGTAAATTTAAGCTAATGAAAAAGCAAGTTATTTATATAAAAGGTCAGAATTAAAAAACAAGCAGCAAAAAATAACCTGAAGTTTAGGTGTTCTATGACAGATTCTCGTGAGAGTTGGTCCGCGCGATCAGGCTTTATTATCGCAGCCATTGGTTCTGCGGTCGGGTTGGGCAATATTTGGCGTTTCCCTTATGTTGCGTATGAAAATGGCGGCGGCGCATTTTTAATCCCTTATTTAATTGCGATCTTTGCCGCAGGTTTGCCATTGCTGTTTTTGGACTATGCAGTTGGGCATAAATACCGTAAAGCACCACCAACCGCTTATAAAAAGCTCATGAACAGTGAAGCATTGGGCTGGTGGCAGGTGATGGTGACTTTGCTGATTGGTATTTACTATGCCAGCGTATTGTCTTGGGCAGGCAGTTATATGTTCTATTCCATTGGTCAGCAATGGGGAACAGACACTGAAAAATTCTTTTTCACAAGCTACTTACAAAATGGTGAAGGCTTAGCCTTTGGTTTTGTACCAACCTTATTTATTGGTCTAGTCATCGTATGGACGGTGGTGATGTTCATTTTATACGGCGGGGTGAAAAAAGGGGTTGAGCTGTCAAATAAAATCTTTATACCACTTTTGCTGATTTTGTTCTCTATTCTCGTGGTTCAAGCTTTACGTTTACCGGGTGCAGTCGATGGCTTAAATGCTTTCTTTACGCCTAACTGGGAAGCGATGGCGAACTATAAAGTATGGTTAGCTGCCTTTGGTCATATCTTCTTCTCACTTTCAGTGGGTTTCGGGATTATGTTGACCTACTCATCTTACCTAAAACCTAAAACCAACTTGACTGGTTCAGGCTTGGTGGTTGCACTTGCAAACTCATCTTTTGAAATTTTAGCGGGTATTGGTATTTTTGCTGCGCTTGGTTTCATGGCGTACAGCGCAGGTTCATCGGTAGATGAAGTGGTTTCTGGTGGTATTGGTTTAGCCTTTATTGCATTCCCGAAAATCATTTCAAGCTTGGGTGCAGGTGGCGATTTATTTGGTTTCTTATTCTTCGCTTCATTGACGGTTGCAGGGGTGACCTCAATGGTGAGTATTCTGCAAGTGCCCATTGCTGCGTTCCAAGACAAACTGGGTTGGTCGCGTAAGCGTGCAGTAACCATCATTGCGGGTGGTTCAGCTATTGTTTCAACCATTTTATTCTCTACCCACAGCGCGATCACTTTTGTCGACATCATTGACTACTTTGCCAACAACATTGGTATTGTTGGTGGTGGTTTATTGTCGATCATTTTGGTGACTTGGTTCCGTCGTCCATTGCTCAAAGAATTGCAGCAACACGTTAACCAATACTCAAGCATTAAATTGGGTTGGGGCTGGAATTTCCTATTAACCATCGTGACTCCGCTTTCATTGCTCGTGGCTTTAGGCTTAACCCTGAAATCTATTTTTGCAGAAGGCTATGGTGGTTATCCATTACACATTTTACTCACCGTGGGTGGTGGTACCGTAGTGCTCTTTATTATTGGCGCGGTATTGCTTAGCCGCTTAAAAGATCACGACGCAGCGGAGAAATAAGATGAATACATCTGCATTGGTGATGTTGATTATTTCAACAGTGGTACTTTGGGGTGGTTTAGTTTTGGCGATGATTCACCTGATCAAAAACCCAGATGAACTTGAAGACTAAGCATTTTACTGAACGAGTGCAATGTTGTAAGGCATTGCACAGCCTGAGCAAAAACAAGCACTGCTTTGTTTGCAGCGCAAGGCGCAGCGAAGGACAAGCATATTTTTTGCTGCTATTGCGTTATGTGCCAGTCATTTAGAATGACTAAATTTCCTGTCCCATGCCTTATATCAGCTAAAAAATATGCGTCGTCGCAAACATAGACGAAGTGTCAACAGACCCTAAATTAACCCTTGATTGATTCAAGGGTTATTTTTTTGGAAAGGCTATTAAATGAGAAGAATCGTTAAAACAGAAACAGCTTAGGCGGTTTTTTCAATACGACAATAATAAAAACCATCCCCGCGTCCTTGTTGCGGCAATAATTGGCGTCCATACAGTTGTGGAATGCCCCAATCTGCATCAATTTTGACTTCTTTGGCATTTTGATGTTCGGCAAAGAATTGCTGCATTTGCTGTTCATTTTCGGCTTTTAAAACCGAGCAGGTAATGTAAAGCAAGGTGCCACCAACTTTGAGTTGCTGCCACATCTGCTGCAAAATCTGTTGCTGTAATGCCACCGTTTGCTGAATATCGCTAGATTGACGCAGCAAACGAATATCTGGATGGCGACGCAAGACTCCAATTGCAGAACACGGTGCATCCAATACAATACAGTCCACTGCTTCACTGGCATTCCATGTGGTTGCATCGGCAGCCAAAATTTCAACTTGCGCTTCTTGATTCAGTTGCAGACGTTCTAGGTTTTCGCTGACACGTAACAGACGTTTGGCATCCTGATCTAAGGCAATCAATTTTTTAGGCTGAAATTTTTCGAGCAGATGCGCTGTTTTACCGCCGGGTGCTGCGCAGGCATCGACCACGACTTTGCCATCTAAATTTGGCAAGAGCGTTGCACACAGTTGGGCATGTTCATCCTGAACGGAAAATACGCCTTCATCAAAACCAGGTAAGTCAGGAATGTGCACATTTTGCAACATCACAATGCCGACTTCAGACACGGTGCAAGCTTCTGCTGCAATCTCTTGTTCCTGCAAAATTTCTAAATAGTCATCACGGCTGATTTGGCGTGTATTAACCCTTAAGGTCAGAGGTGCGGTTTGCTTTAAAGTTTGCGTCAGTTGTTCTAATTGTTCAGGCCAATCTTTTTTCAAGCGTTTATACAACCAACTTGGCAAACCATGTGCTTGTGCCAAAGCCGTTTGAAATTCCGATGTTTCACGTGAAACACGACGCAGAATCGCATTCACCACACCGCTGAGTGCTTGATAGCCCAATTGTTTGGCTGCAGTTACGGTTTCTGAAATTGCGGCATGACTGGCTACACGGGTGCAAAGCACTTGATATAAGCCAACATATAAACAGGTTTCAACGGTTTCATTGTTGAGTGGTTTTACCAACAGCGGCAAAGTAATGCTTTTTAGGGCATACCATTGTCGCAAGGTGCCCAAAACCAGCTCATGAAACAAGGCGCGGTCACGTTCTGCGACTTTACTTAAATGTGCAGGTAAAACGCTCGCCAATGATTGCCCTTGTTGTACAGCCAATAGCGTACGGATGACTTGGGCACGCAAGTTCAAATGTGAGTTGCCTGATTCAGAATGGCTCATGCGAGAACTTGTCCTGTTTGAAGTTTTTGAGTTTGAATGATTTGCACAGGATTCAGCGGTTTAGCACCTGGCCATTGCAACGAGCTTAAGCATACCGCTTGTTGATCGCCACAAGCGACGTGTACGCCTTGTTTGTCCAGTTTTAAAATTGTGCCTGCAGCTTTGCCTTGTGCAGATTCATCCGATAATGCTGAACCCCAAACGCGCAAGTTTTGAGTGTCATCTAAAGGGATAAACGCCACAGGCCACGGATTAAAGGCACGGATATTACGGTCAATTTCGGCTGCAGTTTGTGACCAGTTAATTTGCGCTTCGGCTTTCGTCAGTTTGTGTGCGTAGACCGTCAAGGCTTCATCTTGCACTTCACGCGCAGCCAAATAGTCTTGCAATTTTTGCTCTGAAGCCAATACTTCAACAATCGCTTCAGCACCTTGCTGTGCCAGTTTGTCATGTAAAGTGGCAGAGGTGTCTGTGGCAGTAATTGGGCATAGGGTTTTATACATCATATCGCCTGTATCTAAGCCTGCAGCCATTTTCATAATGGTAATGCCTGTTTCGGTATCACCTGTGGCAATAGCACGCTGAATCGGCGCTGCACCACGCCAACGTGGTAGTAAAGAACCGTGAATATTCAAGCAGCCATATTTTGGAGTATCTAAAACCACTTGCGGCAAAATTAAACCATAGGCAGCAACCACCATCACATCGGCATTCAATGCAGCCAATTCTTGTTGAGCCGCCAGACCTTCTTCAGTAGATGATTTAAAATGTAAAGGTTGATAGACAGGAAGATCGTGTTGTAGTGCCAATTGCTTCACCGCAGATGCTGTGAGTTTTTGTCCGCGTCCTGCTTTACGGTCAGGCTGGGTGTAAACCGCGACAATCTCATGTTCGGTGTTCAGGAGTGCTGCCAAAGCGCTTGCAGCAAATTCAGGCGTACCTGCAAAAACGATTTTCAATGGAAATCAACCCATAGTTTTAGATGACGCGGCAATTATAACAAATTGCGGCTCAAAGGTCGGAACGGGTTGTAACAAATCCACCTTGTCGCTGTGCTATAAATTATTATGATAAAAATTAGTAATGCAAAATTTAAAAATTATTCATGAAAGTTTTGTATTGCATTCAGTATGATCAACAAAGTGCTGTAGTTTTTCGTCACTTTTTATCCATCATAAAGTTGGTAAAGCAGCAGCCTTACTACCTCAAGCTGTAGTAAAATAGAAAGACTCTTAAACTATTTTGCAGTGATACAGATCTTGCAAACAGTATTATTTCGCCAGAATGAATTTCAGATTCATTTCAGCACAACCAAGTTGGAACTTTATAATGCCTGACTATCGTTCAAAAACATCGACACACGGAAGAAATATGGCGGGTGCACGCGGCTTATGGCGTGCAACGGGTATGAAAGACGAAGATTTCGGTAAGCCGATTATTGCGGTGGTCAACTCATTTACACAATTTGTACCTGGCCATGTGCATTTAAAAGACCTCGGTCAAATGGTGGCAGAGCAAATTCAGGCGGCAGGTGGTGTTGCCAAAGAATTTAACACCATTGCTGTAGATGACGGGATTGCCATGGGTCATGACGGCATGTTGTATTCATTGCCATCGCGTGACTTGATTGCCGACTCGGTAGAATACATGGTCAGCGCACACTGCGCCGATGCAATGGTGTGTATATCCAACTGTGACAAAATCACACCAGGGATGCTGATGGCTGCTATGCGTCTGAACATTCCAGTGGTGTTTGTGTCTGGCGGCCCAATGGAAGCAGGTAAAGTCAAAATTCGTGGCAATGAACACGCGATTGACTTGATTGACGCGATGATTGTGGCGGCAGATGACAACTATACGGATGAAGAAGTTGCTGAATATGAGCGTTCTGCATGTCCAACTTGTGGTTCATGCTCAGGGATGTTCACTGCAAACTCAATGAACTGCTTAACAGAAGCTCTAGGTTTATCTTTACCGGGCAACGGTTCAATTGTAGCAACTCACGCCAACCGTAAAAAACTGTTTGATAAAGCAGGTCAGTTGATTGTGGAATTGGCCAAACGCCATTATGAACAAGACGATTACAGCGTATTGCCACGTTCAATTGCAACCAAAGCATCTTATGAAAATGCTATGACGTTGGACATTGCCATGGGCGGTTCAACCAACACCGTACTGCACTTGTTGGCGGCTGCCAATGAGGCAGGTGTGGATTTCACCATGGATGACATTGACCGTTTATCACGTAAAGTGCCTGTACTATGTAAAGTAGCGCCTGCAAAACAAGATGTTCACATGGAAGATGTACACCGTGCGGGTGGCATTATGTCTATTTTAGGCGAGCTGGATCGCGCAGGTTTATTGGACACTTCAGTAGGCACAGTTCACGAAGCGACTTTAAAAGATGCTTTGGATAAATGGGACATCATCCGTACCGAAAATGAAGACGTTTACCAGTTCTTCCGTTCTGCACCGGGCGGCGTACCCACCCAAACAGCATTCTCACAAGACCGTTACTATTCACGTTTAGATGGTGACCGTGACAATGGTGTGATTCGTAATGCAGAACACGCTTTCTCTAAAGATGGTGGTTTGGCGGTACTTTACGGCAATATTGCTTTAGATGGCTGTATTGTAAAAACTGCAGGGGTGGATGATTCTATTTTGAAATTCAACGGCACAGCACGTGTTTTTGAAAGTCAGGATGCTGCTGTAGACGCGATTTTGGGCGGTAAAATTACAGCGGGTGATGTGGTGGTGATTCGCTACGAAGGCCCACGTGGTGGCCCAGGTATGCAAGAAATGCTCTATCCAACCAGCTATTTGAAATCGAAAGGTTTAGGCAAAGAATGTGCCTTACTGACCGATGGTCGTTTCTCGGGCGGTTCTTCAGGTCTTTCAATTGGTCACGTTTCTCCAGAAGCGGCTGAAGGTGGTGCGATTGGTCTGGTTGAAGATGGTGACCGTATCGAAATTGATATTCCAAACCGCAGCATTCACTTGGCGGTAGATGACGCAACTATGGCGGCACGTCGTGAAGCGCAAGAAGCTAAAGGCTGGCATCCTGCAGAAGAACGTCCACGTAAAATTTCTAAAGCGTTGAAAGCTTATGCCATGCATACCACCAGTGCGGCAAAAGGTGCGGTACGTGAAATCTAAGCAGTACTTGGCAATTTAAGCTGCTACAAAAAAGCACTCCAAAATTGGGGTGCTTTTTTATGTGTCTGCAATGAGCGATGTCAGTATCGCAGCAAATTTGAGCGATGAAATTAGACAGGCATTTTCGTTTACATCCTGCCTGCTTTCGATACAATGAAAAATAAAATAAATTGTCATGATGAACACGACATTTCACCCATCTTGCTAAGGAATCAGCCATGAGTAAACAGAATATCCGCGAACATTCAGCCGAAGTCTATGAAGGCATTGAAAATGCACCAGCACGTTCCATGATGCGCGCGGTGGGTTTTAAGGATGAAGATTTTACTCGTCCATTTATTGGCATTGCATCGACTTGGGCCAATGTCACACCATGTAATATGCATATTGATGGCTTAGCGCGCGAAGCAGAAACAGGCGTGAATCAGGCTGGTGGTAAAGGTATTATTTTCAATACCATCACCATTTCAGACGGTATTTCTAACGGCACCGAAGGCATGAAATATTCACTGGTTTCACGTGAAATCATTGCCGATTCAATTGAAGCTGTGGTGGGCTGTCAGGCCTATGATGGTGTGATTGCAATTGGTGGCTGTGATAAAAACATGCCAGGTTGCATTATGGGACTGGCGCGTTTAAACCGTCCAGGCTTGTTTGTGTATGGCGGAACGATTAAACCTGGTGCAGGACACACCGATATTATTTCGGTATTTGAAGCCGTGGGTCAGCATGCCAAAGGTGAAATTAACGAAATTCAGGTCAAACAAATTGAAGAAGTGGCTTTGCCAGGTGCAGGCTCTTGTGGTGGCATGTACACCGCGAACTCTATGGCATCGGCCATTGAAGCATTGGGCATGAGTTTACCAGGGTCTTCGGCACAAGAAGCTGTTTCTCAAGATAAAATGGATGACTGCCAACGTGCAGGCGAAGCGGTCATGAATCTGTTACGTCTGGATATTAAACCACGTGACATTATGACCAAATCTGCCTTTGAAAATGCCATTAAAGTGCTGATTGCTTTGGGTGGATCGACCAATGGTGTACTGCATTTAATTGCCATGGCACATTCTGCAGGGGTTGAACTGACACTAGATGATTTCGTGCGTATTGGTCAGGAAACTCCAGTGGTGGCCGATGTACGTCCATCGGGCAAGTATTTAATGTCGGAGCTGATTGCCATTGGCGGCATTCAACCATTGATGAAACGTATGTTAGATGCAGGCATGCTCGATGGTTCTTGCTTAACGGTTACAGGTAAAACTTTGGCAGAAAACTTGGCCGATGTTGCTGATTATCCTGAAGGTCAGCAAATTATTTTACCGTTTGATGCGCCAATCAAAAAAGATTCACACTTGGTGGTTTTAAAAGGCAACTTATCACCTACGGGCGCAGTGGCAAAAATTACAGGCAAAGAAGGCTTGTATTTTGAAGGCCCTGCACGTGTCTTTGAAGGTGAAATTGGTGCGATGCGCGGTATTTTAGATGGCGAAGTGCAAGAAGGTGAAGTGGTGGTGATTCGCGGCGAAGGCCCTAAAGGCGGCCCGGGTATGCCAGAAATGCTGAAACCAACTTCTGCAATTATTGGTAAAGGTTTGGGTAATTCAGTCGCGTTAATTACCGATGGACGTTTTTCGGGTGGCAGTCACGGTTTTGTGATTGGGCATGTGACCCCAGAAGCGTATGAAGGCGGGCCAATTGGTCTGGTGAAAAATGGCGATAAAATTTCGATTAATGCCGAAACCCGTGAAATGACTTGGCATGTGTCGGAAGAGGAAATGGCAGCACGTAAAGCGGCATGGGTCAAACCAAAGCCAAACTATACCCATGGTGCATTGGCGAAATTTGCTAAATTGGCATCGGGCGCAGAAAAAGGTGCAGTGACTGATCTGAATTTAGAGGTCTAATTGATCATTTTTATATGAATTGATATAAATCCTTGTGTACTATTGAAGGACGAGCGCACATGATTTGCATGTGGCTTGTCCCCAAACCACAAGGATTTTCTTTTTAGAGGCTGATCTCATGTCACTGTTACGCCGTTGGTTCGATCCGATCAGATCGAGTTGGTTTTATCAAAAACCATCTCGGCAAGCGGTGTTGCCCACGGAACACGGACTGAGTGTGTATTTACGTCTAGATGATGTATATAGCTATTTGGCGGTACAGCAGTTGCCGCAATTAGAAGATATTCTGGCCGATGAATTAAAACCTTTAACCGTGGTGATTTCGCGGCAAAGTGGCGATGCACCGAATCAAATGTCGGCTGCAGAATGGCAAAATTATTGTATTCAAGATGCACAAATTCTTGCCAAACAACACCGTTTTAGTTTTCACGATAGCCCTGAACCACCGACTGCAGAGGCCTTAATGCAGGCAGAAGCTATTTTGCGGCATACGCCGTTACGTGGTCAGGATTTCTTGTATTTACTCGAAGATGTGTTTCACATGCTGTGGCAAAAGCAGTCGGGTAAATTACGCACTTTATATGCCATGTCCAGCCGTCATCATCAAATTCAGGATTTTCCTGAACGGGTTTTTGATGATGCACCTGTATTGGCCAGTTATTTTGAGTTTGGTGGACGTAAATATCATGCGGTCGATGATTTATTGCGTTTGACACGCCGTTTAAAACAACAAAAATTACTCACCGATAATCCTATTTTCTTGATCAATCACATTGAATGGCGAGAACATTTAATTAGTGATGCCGAAGAACTCAATGAAATTCAGGCACTCGACCCT
The DNA here is from genome assembly GCF_013418015.1 of Acinetobacter sp. YH12211. Lineage (NCBI taxonomy): Bacteria > Pseudomonadati > Pseudomonadota > Gammaproteobacteria > Moraxellales > Moraxellaceae > Acinetobacter > Acinetobacter sp. YH12211. The sequence goes on along the minus strand of NZ_VPCW01000039.1, from coordinate 3,863 downwards.
GAACTGGATTTGTATATTGCACTGGAAGACCCGATTTCTTGGTTGTTATTGGCGTATATCAAAGAAGAATTAGCTGCCTATTACAATATCCATTTGAATGTGTATCCCTTGTCTTATCATGGACGCGACTGGTTTGACTGGAGTTTGGCAACACGTTTATCTAAACGTACTGATGTTGCGTTTACGCCGTTTTGCCGCCCGACTGAGCAGGCGACTTATCAAATGGCACAACTGTATTACAGTGCGCCTGAAGAACAGCGTGTGGATGCCATGTATCGCATTTTGCAGGCGGTATGGACGAGGGGACAGGATTTATCCTTTAAAGCGCATTTTGAGCGTATGCAGCGTGAACTGGAGTTAGATCAACTGACCACAGTCGATGTGACCGAGTTGCTCAAAGAAAACGATATGCTGTGTGAAATGAAATCTCAGCCCGATTTTCCTGTGTTGGAATTGCGCATAGATGGGCAAAGCTACGTGTTTAACAGCTTATATCGGGTGTGGATGATTGAAAGTATTTTCAGTAATGTGTTAGAAGAAAAGTATAAGAGTGAAAACGAAACCGAAACTGAAAGTGTAGCCCAAGCCCATGAACAATGAAAAAGTAAACTCATTACAACAAGCACGTGACAAAATAGACCAAATTGATGTGGCTTTAATTGAACTGATTGCATCGCGTCAGTTTTATGTCGATCAGGCCATGCGCCATAAACAGACTGTGGAAGATGTACAGTCACCGCAGCGCGTGAAAGAAGTGATTGAAAAAGTCCGTACTTTGGCTCTGCAACATGCAGTCGATCCTGACATGGTCGAGCGTTTGTATCACGATATGATTCAGCATTTTATTCAGCGTGAATTAAAAGAATTCCGTCCTTAATTGATCTATCCCTAAGTTTGGGCGATGCTTCAAACGCAGCCCAAACTTTGCGTTTTTGCGGTAAAACCGCGTATTTATATGCCATCTTGGTATTCAAAGCATAATTTTTAAAAATAATTTGCTTATTTTTTCTGCAGGTGGTTTTAAGCGCAAAGCCTTGCCTGTCTTGGCTTTGCTGGGTTTTTAAAAAGAATTGGTAAAAAAAAGAATATGATTTTATTACATTTTTTAATATTGTAAGTTTGCTTTATTTTAAAAAGTATATATATTGTATATACATCTTTTGCAAAGCAGTCTTTATTTTGGAGAGATCAGCAATGAACGAGCAAATCAAAAAAATAAAGACAGGCAAGAAAGATGGACAACTTTTAATTCGTATTAATAGTACTGAACGTGATGAATTTATTCGTTTATGTGAAGAACTTGATACTAGTGCTGCTCGTGAATTAAGAAAATTTATTCGTAGTTTTGTGAAACAACACAATGGCAACGAATAGCCTTACTAAGGAGTAATACCATGGCTAAGCAAGTTAAATCTTTGAAGCAACAAATCAAAGCACGTTTGAAAAAGATTTCAAAACATAAAGGCAAATTGAAGCAACTTAAGCAAGAGCTTAAAAAACAGAAATAAGCCAAGTAAAAGCATTATCTCTTAAAAACGGTTCATTCTAGACAGACCGTTTGAGGTAAAAAAAGACCGAACAATCACTGTTGTTCGGTCTTTTTGCATTGTTTCGGCATTTGCTTAGGTTCAAGCAAATGACCGCAAGTTCTGATTAAGAGGGATCACGCAAACTAAAGAACCAGTTCAGGAACAAGGCTGCAAAAGTTGCTGTCCCAATCCCGCCCAAGTTAAAGCTGCCCAATTGTAGTGCAAAGTCACCCGTTCCTAAAATAATGGTCACGGCAGCCACCATCAGGTTCTTGTTTTTAGAAAAATCGACCTTGTTTTCAATCCAGATTTTTGCGCCAGCAATGGTAATCAAACCAAATACCACAATCGAAGCGCCCGTTAAAATGGCGGTAGGAATGGTATGGATAATTGCCCCAAATTTTGGTGATAAGCCAAGGAAAATAGCAAAGACTCCCGCCACCACAAAAATAATCGTGGAATACACGCGGGTAACAGCCATCACCCCAATGTTTTCACCATAGGTAGTCATACCCGGTGCACCGACACCACCTGCAAGGGTTGTGGCAACACCATCTGCTACAAAGGCTTTACCAATGTGTGGATCGAGGTTTTCACCAGTCATGGCACCTACTGCTTTAATGTGTCCCAAGTTCTCTGCCACCAAAATGAAGGCAATTGGGGCAATAATCAGCATGGCATTCACATCAAATACAGGCGCATGAAAGTCTGGTACGCCAAACCAAGCGGCTTGCTGAATCGGTGCGAAGTTAATTGGCGTCCCCCAACCCATGACATTGGTGACTACAAAATAGATCAGATACGATATGAGCAAGCCAATCAGGAGCAAGAGGCGTTGCAGTAAACCTTTGGTAAATACGGCAATCATGCCCATACATAGCACAGTCACCAAGGCCATCCACATATTAAATGGATTGCCTGCAACCGCTTTGACCGTGACAGGAGCAAGGTTTAAACCAATGATCATCACCACCGCACCTGTCACCACAGGTGGCATTAATTTTTCAATCCAGCGGGTGCCAGTAGCCATCACCAAAAAGCCAATCAGGGCATATAAAATACCGCAGGCAATAATCCCGCCTGCCGCAACCCCAATATTGGCATTTAAACCGCCTGCTGCGCCTGCATAGCCTGTGGCAGCAATCACCACCCCAATAAAGGCAAAGCTTGAGCCTAAATAACTTGGAACACGCCCACCTGTCATGAAAAAGAACAGGATGGTACAAATTCCTGACATTAAAATGGCAAGGTTCGGATCAAAGCCCATTAAAAAAGGTGCAAGTACAGTGGCACCAAACATGGCAAATGCGTGTTGTATCCCCAATACAACGGTTTGTGCAGGCGGTAGATACTCATTGGTACCTACAGGACGTGCATCAATGCTGCCTTCATAAGGGCGCCATTTGGGAAACCAATTGGACATAAAGTAAGCACTCAAAAGCTAAATTGAGCACATCATACTCTTGTATTGCCTAAATTTTTTAAAAATTTTGCCAGAAAACAGATCAGCTGCTTATTTTTAGGATTAAATTTTACTATTTGATAAAATTTACATTTAATATAAATAAGTAATTTTATTTATAAATTTAAAGAATGTATTGCAGTCACTTAGTGATAGTCGCAGTTTAAAAAAAATTGTATGACCTGCGATTTTTGTTTGTATTTTAAACAAAATTAATATTCATGATTCAATATCTTGCTGCACATTATTACGTCCACTTTGCTTGGCTTTATACAGCGCAGCATCAGTACGCTGAATTAATTCATGTTGATCTGCATGATAAACATATAAGGCACTTAAACCAAAACTTGCGGTAATTTGAATCTCATGTTCTGCATAGGCAATACGATGTTGTTCAATGGCAATTCTGCAGCGTTCCAGTACATTTTGGGCAATTTGCGGTGAGGTATTGGAGAAAATAATCATAAATTCTTCGCCACCAAAACGTCCGATAATATCTTCACTGCGTAGATTTTTTTGCAAAATTTTTGGAATTTGCTTGAGTACCTGATCCCCTCCATCGTGTCCATAGCGATCATTTACTTGCTTAAACCAGTCTAAATCGAGCAGGGCAAGGCAGATGTGTTCTTTGTTTTGCCCCGCCAATTGTTTTTGATTCACCAGTTGGTTGAATTTTATGCTTAAACCGCGTCGGTTGAGAGTAATTAACTATAACTAAAAATATAGACAAATATTTGCATAAGTTCTCATTTTGTCTATGTCGATTCAGTAGTGGCAAGGTGGGTATTTATTAGAGATTTAAATGATTATCTTTTGTATTTTAGGTGAGTGTCTTGGTATATTAGCATCCATATCTATTGATTATCCAATCC
>NZ_VPCW01000038.1:0-16063 GCF_013418015.1 Acinetobacter sp. YH12211 | reverse complement strand
CAATTGCTGTGATCGCAGCCCAATTCGATGGATAATCTTTTTCGGATTCAATCAATAATTGAACCGCTCTATCTCTGATTTCAGGGGTGTATTTTACTTTTTTCATCGGGACATTCTCTCAAGAAAAGTGGTCTCCGACAAACCCGGTACGGTTCAGTCCAAAAGAAACGATAAATCAGTATGAAGTCGCTGATATTTTACGACTTCATACTAATTGCAGATTAGTCTTCCAAAACTTCTTCTAGCAACTCCTCACTCGGGGCAAAGTAATATGCACCATCCAAGGCGGTGACGAAATGCAATAAACGATCGTGGATGCCATCACCTGAAGTACCAAACATACGTTCTAACATGGCATCAATAATGCTCAAATCTTTGGTATAGGCAATAAAGAATAAACCCTGATCGCCTTTGCCATCACCATAAGGTAAAGAATGGCGCAAAATTTCCATTTCATCGCCTGCATCATCTTCAACGACAGTACGTGAAACGTGCGAATTTTCAGGTTGTACATCTTCATCTAATTCAATCGATTCTAGCTTGGTACGTCCAATCACGTGTTCTTGGGCATCGACTTTGAGCTTTTTCCATTTTTCTAAATCGTGGCAATAGCGCTGTGCAAAAATAAATGAACCATCGGCAAACACGCCTGCATCTTCGCCTAAAAGTGCAACTTCAGCACGATCATCTGGAAATTGTGGGTTTTCGGTACCATCAATAAAGCCAGTCATGTCGCGTCCATCAAAATAACGGAAACAAACCCGTTCATCCAAGACTTCAATTTTGTCTTGAATCCCCTCAAAAAATGCCTGACTAAGTGCAAAGCAAATATCCGCACGTGTACTGGCGAGGTGAATGATCACATCTGCAGGCACGGCAGGCATTGGGTACGCACCTTGAATCGGTTGTAATTGTTTAAAACCTTCTGGAGATTGCTGATAGAGCTGTGCCCAAAGTTCAGGACCAAAAGCAACGCCAGTTTTAATTTGGGCATGTGGATGTTGGGTAATCAAACGATCCCGTGTGCTAAACAAGTCAGCCAATTTTTCTTTTAATTCAGCAATGCTTAAGTATTTTAAACGAAGTACAAGAAAGCGAGCATGATCTGAAGGTAGTGGCAAAATTACAGATTGGGCAGTCATGTATAGCTCCTGAAAATTTGTTGTTTTCTATAAAGTTGACTTTATTGTGCCTGATTGCATGCAGGCTTAATAGCCCGAACCCGATTTTATTCAACGTTTTTAGCCATGAGATTAAGTGAAATATCATATAATGCACTGTCTTGTGAAAAGCAGCGATATATGTCTTATCAAGTTTGGATTGCGTTTATGTTGGCCTGTTGGGTGATTAGTGTTTCACCTGGCGCGGGTGCGATTGCTTCGATGTCGAGCGGTTTGAGTTATGGTTTTCGACATGGTTATTGGAATGCGATTGGTCTACAACTGGCTTTATTATTGCAAATTGCGATTGTAGCCGCAGGGGCAGGGGTATTATTTGCGACAACGCCTTGGGCATTTCTGATTGTGAAATGGTTTGGTGTGGCGTATTTGTTGTATCTGGCGTATTTGCAATGGGTAGCGCCTGCACAGTCGATTGAAATTCAGCATGAGTTGACGCGCAAATCTGCTGGAAAATTGGTGATGTACGGCTTTCTGGTTAATATGAGCAATCCCAAAGCAATTGTGTTTTTATTGGCAGTTTTACCCCAATTTTTAGATTTATCTAAACCGCAATGGACGCAATATGCAATTATGGCACTGACCATGATTAGTATTGATTTGATTGTGATGGCGGGCTATACGGGCTTGGCTGCAAAAGTTTTGCGTTTGTTAAGATCACCGAAGCAGCAAAAATTTATGAATCGTACTTTTGCTGCATTGTTTGCAGGTGCTGCGTTTTTGTTGAGTTTGGTGCATCAGTAATGTCTTCAATTACACAAAAGTGTACGCTGTAATTATAAAAATAGATTGAGACATACGTTGAAAATAAAATGTATTCCGCGAGCACTTTATTGGCAACATTGGTGGATCAGCATGTTGCTTTTAAGTTTTTCAACTTTAATTGCAATTGGATTAGCAATTCAGTTTTCAGTAGATAGCGTGTTTTGGCCAATTGCTTTGATGGCACATTTGAGTATCAATTTGATTTTTTCTTTTGTATTTGCCGCCTTGCAAACTTATTTTAAACATACGGTGTGGCAAAGTGTGGTGTTGATTAATATTACGGCTGTGTTGTTGATTGCCATTCATGCAATGTTTTATCTACAAAAGATAGATTGGAATGCTGTTTCAGAAAGTCAGCAGCAATTGAGTCTTTTACAGCAAGTGATTCATAGTGATATAGCACTGTGGATAGCGTATATACTGCCATTTTTGGTCGTAATGCTCATTGCTGCAATACAAAAATATAGATATTCATTAACGAAAAACTAAGCTATCTTTCTGACTTTTTGAACGCTAAAAATCACCGCAAAAATGATCGCCATAGTCATCACAATACTTAAACCTGTCGAAATATTTAAGCCCGCACTTGACCATAAACCTACGCTGACTGCAATTTGCGCCACAATAAATGCCCAAATCACCATTTGTTTAGGCGAGTGAGCCAATAAACGTGCGGTTAAAGCGGGAATCACCAACAATGCGCCCATCAATAAAGAACCGACTGCACGTAAAGCCAATACGGTAAATAATGCCAACAACAACATAAAAATCAGGCGTTGCCATTGGGCATTCACGCCTTCACTGACCGCAATATCAGGGTCAATTGCAATTTGAATTTGTGCCTGCCAAAATTTATACAGCACCGCTAAAGCAACAATAATCACTAGGGCAAATACAGGTAAATCTGCCCATGAAATGGTGAGTAAATCACCAAATAAATAGCTCAGCAACTCAGGGCGCAAACTTGGAATATGTTGAATAAAGAGCAACCCTGAACAGAGCAAGGTCGCAGAGCAGAGCGCCAATAATGCATCATTCGGCAACCGTGGATCATGTAAAATCCATAAAACACCCACCAATAATAATGCCAAGAAGGTCACACCCATCCACAGAGGTAAACTCAACGCGCCTGCAATCGCCACACCCAATAAGGTGCCATGCGCCATCGTATCGGCAAAAAAGGACATACGTCGCCACAGCATTAAACAGCCAAGTGGGGCGGTCAAAAATACCAATAAACTGCCCATGATCCATGCAGGTAACAGCAATTGTAGCCAATCCATCATGGGTTAAGCTTCCGGTTCAGGGTGAATATGAGGACGTGAATCATGCTGACAAGGCTCGGCATGATCGCCATGGGCGCAGTGTTCATGGTGATGTTGATAAAACACCCGATTGGTTCCAAAAATAGCTTGGTATTCAGGATGTTGCTGTACATTTTCGGGCAAACCGCTACAGCAAATGTGTTTATTTAAACATACCACACGATGCGTACCTTGCATGACCCATTGCAAATCATGCGACACCATCAACACCGCACAGCCATATTTGCTCGGTAAGTTGCGCACATAGTCATACAGTTCAGCTTCGGACTGAATATCTAGTCCTTGCATCGGCTCATCCAGTACCAAAACATCAGGTTGACGTAATAAGGCGCGTGCCAATAGCACCCGTTGCCGCTCACCACCAGACAGTTGTTGTACTTTTGAATCTTGCAGTTTGGCAATGCCAGTATCGCGGATAATTTCTGCTTTAATTGCGTCTGGGCATTTTTCTAAAGCCAGTAAATCTTTCACTCTTAAAGGCAAGCTGTGTGAAGGATTAAACTTTTGCGGCACATAAGAAAAGGTCAATTTGCGAGCATTTACGAGCTTGCCTGCATTTGGTTTGACAATGCCAAGCAAGACTTTAATTAGAGTCGATTTTCCTGCGCCATTGGGGCCAATTAGCGTGACAATTTCACGTGCATGTAATTCAAAATCGACATTTTTTAAAATATCGCGCTCATCTATTCGCACCTGAATATTGTGCAAGGCGATGAGCGGTGCAGTGGTTATTTGCTGTTGCACTGCTGACATTTTCCAGAAATCTCAATAATGCTGTGATGCGGGCTAAAGCGGTCAGAGGCTGCCAACTGATCTAATTGCTCTAATAAACCTTGCGCTGAAGCTTCTTTAACGACTTTACATTCAGTACAGATTAAAAAAGCCGCTTGGTGTCCTTCACGTGGATGACAGCAAGGAATATAGGCATTGATTGAAGTCAAACGGTGAATTAGTCCTTTTTCCAGTAAAAAATCTAAAGTACGGTACACCGTTGGCGGTGCTGCAGGACGATCAGACTCACTTTTAATTTTCGCCAATAAATCATAAGCACCCATTGGTGCAGATGCCTTGAGAATGAGTTCCAACACTTCTTTACGTAGCGGTGTTAAACGAGCACCTGTTGCCGCACATAAACTTTCAGCTTCGGCAAGACGTTGATCGACATTGTGATGGTCGTGAACGCCATGTAATGCATTGTGATGCTCGTGCGAACATAAGCTCATAGCCACCCCAGTTGAACTTTAAAAGAAAAACGACAGTAAATCTTAGCATGAAGCGTTATTAGTTTCGATTATACGTAGGTATTTTTATAAATTTGTTATATTATAACATTTGTCGATTTTTCGTGATATGCCGCAATGTTTCGTTTATTTAGTTTCTGTCTTTTAGCGTTATGCAGTACTGTCAGCATGGCGCAGGCTTTGGTGGTGTCTACCCATCCTATCTATTTGATTGCCCAAAAAGTCACGCAAAATATCGAAACACCCACGTTATTACTGGCAGATCAAACAGGGCATGATGTATCGCTCACGCCTGCACATCGAAAAATCATCCAAGATGCGGATTTAATTATTTGGCTAGGTAAGGCGCATGAAGCACCGCTAGAACGTGTATTACATCAAAATCCTAAAGCGATTGCTTTATTAGATACGGGCATTATGAAAACTTTGCCGCAGCGTTCAGAACGTGGTGCAGCATTAAAAAATACAGTAGACAGCCATGTCTGGCTAGACCCAAACAATGCGGTGCGTATCGGCTTCTTTATTGCCGCGTTACGTTCTCAGCAAATGCCTGAACATCGCGATGCTTATTGGAATAACGCACGTGCCTTCGCACAGAGTTTATTCAAAAGTGCAAGTCAGTTTCAGACTCAAACTGCAGTACAGCCATATTGGGCTTATCACGATGCCTATCAATATTTAGAACGTGCCTTAAATTTAGAATTTTCTGGGTCGATGACCAATGATCCGCATATTGCGCCAACAGTCGCACAAATTAAATATTTGAACGATCACCGACCAAATCCAAAAATGTGCCTACTTGCAGAAGGACATGCCAGTAAAAATCAGTATATGAAATTGAATCCAATTGTGTTTCAAAAGGTCGATGAAAGCATGCGCGGTGCAGATGATTTTGTGCAAGCGTGGCAGCAATTAGCCAAGCAAACCAAGGCTTGTGTATTAAATGCACGAAAATGATGCGTTTTTTAAGCAAAATTGAAATATGACAATTCCGAGACAAACATGCAAAAAAACACGACTAAGGTCGGGAAACGATTGCATGTTCAGGGGGCTAACTCTATAATGCCTGCGATAAAAAACGATCATCAGTTGAACTTGTCAAGCATTAATGCTGTGAGTGGATAAAAAAATGAGCCGAACTAGTCGCTTGATTGACCGACGATTAGCTAAAGCTTTGGTCTTCTTACAAGCATTCATGATTCCAGTTTCAGCCCTGATAGCGTGGGTCTTGAAAGACTCAACGGCTGCCTTAAGCGCTGCACTTGGTGCTAGTGTTTGTTGGTTGGCAAGTTGTTATTTTTCATGGCAGTCGTTTCGAGCAGCAGGTGCACGAGCGTCCAGACAGGTTCTTTCGAACATGTATAGAGGAATGCTCGGTAAGTTTGCAATCGTGATCGTAGGATTCATTTTAATTTTAAGCAATGTACAGCCGTTATCCCCGGTGGCATTGTTTTGTGGTTTTATGCTCGTTCAAAGCATGTCGTGGGTTGCGCCATTTTGGGTGTCACGATTACAAAAACGAGTCTAAACGCAGCAAAAATTGAAAAGTTTTTCAGGAATAGGCGAGATATCAAGCAGCACGCGATGTTCGTTTGTTCTATTAGTTTTTTTACATTGACCAGGTGTGATTTATGGCTGCTGAAGAACATGCCCTTACTTCGACCGAGTATATCAAGCATCACTTGACCAATATGACCTATGGCAAAATGCCAGACGGTTCATGGAAGTTGGCTGAGTCTGCTGAAGAAGCTCAACAGATGGGGTTCACTGCTATTCACTTGGATTCAATGGGTTGGTCTATCGGACTTGGTCTGATCTTCTGTTTATTGTTCTGGATTGTTGCGAAAGCTGCAAATTCAGGCGTGCCTGGTAAATTCCAGTCAGTAATTGAAGTGATTATCGAGTTTGTGGATTCAAGTGTACGTGATACCTTCCATGGGAAGTCTCGATTAATTGCACCCTTAGCATTAACCATTTTCGTGTGGATTTTCCTCATGAACTTGATGGATTTGATCCCTGTTGACTTTATTCCTTATGTAGCTCAACAGGCGATTGCATCTATGCTGGGTGTGGACCCTCATCAGGTTTACTTTAAAATTGTTCCGACTACAGATCCAAACATTACCTTAGGTATGTCTATTTCTGTATTCTTCTTAATTATTTTCTATAGTATTCGTGAGAAAGGTGTTGGCGGCTTCGTTGGTGAGTTGGCACTTAACCCATTCAACCCAAGTAATCCAGTTGCTAAAGTGCTTTTAATTCCATTCAACTTATTGTTGGAATTGACTACTTTCTTGGCGCGACCAGTTTCATTGGCTCTACGACTGTTCGGTAACATGTATGCGGGAGAGTTAATCTTCATTCTTATCGCGTTATTACCGTTCTGGATCCAGTGGGCATTGTCTGTGCCTTGGGCGATTTTCCACATTTTGATTATTACGCTACAAGCATTCATTTTCATGATGTTGACTATCGTGTACATGAGCATGGCAAGCGAAAAGCATTAATGGTATGGCCTAACTGTCATCGGGCGGTTGGGCACACAATTTTTTAACTTAATTTGGTATAAAACCTAACCTCTGAGGAATTATCATGGAACTCACTTTAGGTCTAGTTGCAATTGCATCTGCTATCTTGATCGCTTTCGGTGCTTTAGGTACTGCGATTGGTTTTGGTCTTTTAGGCGGTCGCTTCCTTGAAGCTGTTGCTCGTCAACCAGAATTGGCTCCACAACTTCAAACTCGTATGTTCTTAATCGCAGGTCTTCTTGATGCTGTGCCTATGATCGGTGTTGGTATTGGCTTGTTCTTCATCTTCGCTAATCCATTTGTAGGTTAATCAGCTTAATTCCGAAATTCACTATTTGAGGAATTTGCAATGAATATCAACCTCACATTGTTTGGCCAAGCGATTGCATTTGCGATTTTCGTCGCATTCTGCATGAAGTTTGTATGGCCACCACTAATCAATGCGATTAGTGAGCGTCAGCGTCGTATTGCTGACGGCTTAAATGCAGCTGAGAAAGCCAAAGCTGATCTTGCCGATGCGCAAGCTCAAGTGAAAGCTGAATTAGATGCAGCTAAAGCACAAGCGGCTCAATTGATCGAACAAGCGAATCGTCGTGCAGCACAATTGGTAGAAGAAGCGCGTACCCAAGCATCTGCTGAAGGTGAGCGTATTCGTCAACAAGCGAAAGAAGCTGTTGATACAGAAATCAATTCTGCTCGCGAAGAATTACGTCAACAAGTAGCTGCGCTTGCAGTAACTGGTGCAGAGAAAATTCTTAGCCAGCAAGTTGACGCAGAAGCTCACAATGCCATGCTGACTCAGCTGGCTGCTAAACTTTAAGAGAGAGGCAGATTATGGCTGAACTCTTGACGTTGGCACGCCCATACGCTAAAGCAGCATTTGCTTACGCTTCTGAGCAAGGTGCAACTGACAATTGGTCAACAGCACTTAACTTGCTCAGTGCTGCGGTGCAAGACGAAGCATTTTCAGCTTACTTAAATCGCCCTGAGCTTACGCCTGCTGAGCAGGTGAGTATTTTTGCCAAAGTTTTAGGTGAAGACCAAACTGCAGCAGTGTCAAACTTTTTGACATTGCTTGCTGAAAACAACCGTTTGGCTTTGCTTCCTGAAATTCAAGCAGAATACGAACAGCTCAAATCACAGAATAACAATACTGTGGATGTTGTGATTGAATCAGCATTCCCATTGACTTCTGTACAAGAACAAATTCTTGCTCAAGCGTTAGAAAAACGTTTCGCTGCGGCAGTAAATGTTTCTGTAGAAGTGAACCCAGCGTTAATTGCGGGTGTGGTTATTCGTGCAGGCGACCAAGTGATAGATGATTCTGCGCTTAACAAGCTTGAAAAAATGCGGACACGTCTTTTAGCTTAATTGCGAAGACTGAACTAATAAAAGATTGAGGTATAGCGCAATGCAACAACTGAATCCATCCGAGATCAGTGCGCTCATTAAACAGCGTATCGGCGATCTGGACACCAGCGCGACCGCTAAAAACGAAGGTACCATTGTTATGGTATCCGACGGTATTGTGCGCATTCACGGCCTTGCTGATGCAATGTACGGTGAAATGATCGAATTCGACGGCGGCTTATTTGGTATGGCACTGAACCTAGAACAGGATTCAGTGGGCGTCGTTGTTTTAGGTAACTACTTAAGCCTTCAAGAAGGTCAAAAAGCACGTTGCACAGGTCGTGTATTAGAAGTTCCGGTTGGTCCAGAACTTTTAGGCCGTGTGGTAGATGCTTTGGGTAACCCAATTGATGGTAAAGGCCCTATTGATGCAAAATTAACTGATGCTGTAGAAAAAGTAGCACCAGGCGTAATTTGGCGTCAATCAGTGGATCAACCTGTTCAAACTGGTTATAAATCAGTTGATACCATGATCCCTGTAGGCCGTGGTCAACGTGAGTTGATCATTGGTGACCGTCAAACTGGTAAAACAGCAATGGCGATCGATGCGATCATCGCTCAGAAAAACTCTGGCATTAAGTGTGTATACGTAGCAATTGGTCAAAAACAATCGACTATCGCAAACGTAGTACGTAAGCTAGAAGAAACTGGCGCTATGGCGTATACCACTGTTGTCGCAGCAGGTGCATCTGATCCAGCAGCAATGCTGTATTTAGCTCCGTACTCTGGTTGTACAATGGGTGAATACTACCGTGACCGTGGTGAAGACGCGTTAATCATTTATGATGACTTGTCTAAGCAAGCTGTTGCGTATCGTCAAATTTCATTGCTTTTACGTCGTCCACCAGGTCGTGAAGCGTATCCAGGTGACGTGTTCTATCTACACTCGCGTCTACTTGAGCGTGCTTCTCGTGTATCTGCTGACTACGTTGAGAAATTCACTAACGGTGAAGTTAAAGGTCAAACTGGTTCTTTAACTGCATTGCCGATTATTGAAACTCAAGCAGGTGACGTATCTGCATTCGTACCAACCAACGTAATTTCGATTACAGATGGTCAGATCTTCTTAGAAACATCATTATTCAACGCGGGTATCCGTCCTGCTGTGAACGCGGGTATTTCTGTATCGCGTGTTGGTGGTTCTGCTCAAACTAAGATCATCAAAAAATTGTCTGGTGGTATCCGTACCGCTTTGGCGCAATACCGTGAATTGGCAGCGTTTGCTCAGTTCGCTTCTGACCTTGACGAAGCAACTCGTAAGCAACTTGAACATGGTCAACGTGTAACTGAGTTAATGAAGCAGAAACAATATGCGCCATACTCAATTGCTGACCAAGCTGTTTCAGTTTATGCATCTAACGAAGGCTACATGGCTGACGTAGAAGTGAAGAAAATCGTAGACTTTGATGCTGCGTTAATTTCTTACTTCCGTTCAGAACATGCTGCGTTAATGCAACAAATCGATGAAACTGGTGATTTCAACAAAGACATCGAAGCTGCAATCAAAGCAGGTATTGAAAGCTTTAAAGCGACTCAAACTTACTAATTTAGCATTGGCTAGTTAGGGGTTTGGTTCACGGAATCAACCTTCGGAAGCCTGAAAGGGCTTTCGAATACTAGGTTAAGCGTATGGCAAATTTAAAAGAAATTCGCGCCAAAGTTGCTAGTATCAAGAGCACGCAAAAGATTACTCGCGCGATGCAAATGGTTGCTGCTTCTAAGATGCGTCGTGCGCAAGAGCGCATGGCTCAAGGCCGTCCGTATGCCGAAAATATGCACCGTGTAATTGCTCATTTGGTACAGGCGAACCCTGAATACAAACACCGTTATATGATTGAACGCCCTGTAAAACGCGTTGGTTATATCATCGTGTCTTCAGATCGTGGTTTGGCAGGTGGCTTGAACATTAACTTGTTCAAGAAAGTTGTAAAGCATGTACAGCAACAACAAGAGCAGTCAATTGAAGTTCAGTTTGCTTTAATTGGTCAAAAAGCGGTTTCGTTTTTTAAAAACTACGGCGGTAAAGTGCTTGGTGCAACTACAAACGTAGGTGACGCGCCAAGTCTTGAACAGTTATCTGGCTCTGTGCAAGTGATGTTAGATGCGTACGATAAAGGCGAGTTAGATCGCATTTACCTCGTGTCAAACGGCTTTGTCAATGCCATGACTCAAGATCAGAAAATCGAACAACTTGTTCCTTTAGCATCTGCTGAAGAAAACAAGACTCTTAACCGTCAATACGGTTGGGATTATATCTATGAACCAGAAGCTGAAGAGCTGTTAAATGGTTTATTGGTTCGTTACATCGAGTCTATGGTTTATCAAGGTGTGATTGAAAACATCGCATGTGAACAGTCTGCGCGTATGGTTGCAATGAAAGCTGCAACAGATAACGCAGGTGAACTGATCAAGAGCCTACAACTTATTTATAACAAGCTGCGTCAAGCCGCGATTACTCAGGAAATTTCTGAAATCGTTGGTGGTGCCGCTGCCGTTTAACATTATTAGTTTGAATTGAGGAGACAGCAATGAGTGGCGGTCGTATCATTCAGATCATCGGCGCGGTTATCGACGTCGAGTTTGAACGCAACAGCGTTCCTAAGATCTATGACGCTCTCCAAGTTGACGGTACTGAAACTACATTAGAAGTTCAGCAACAACTTGGTGATGGCGTAGTTCGTACTATTGCAATGGGTTCTACTGAAGGCCTTAAGCGTGGTTTGAACGTAACTAACACTAACGCGCCAATCTCTGTACCAGTAGGTACAGCGACACTTGGTCGTATCATGGACGTTCTTGGTCGCCCTATCGACGAAGCTGGTCCAGTTGCAACTGAAGAGCGTTTACCAATTCACCGTCAAGCGCCTTCTTATGCAGAACAAGCGGCTTCTACTGACCTTTTAGAAACTGGTATTAAAGTCATTGACTTACTTTGCCCGTTCGCGAAAGGTGGTAAAGTTGGTCTGTTCGGTGGTGCGGGTGTTGGTAAAACCGTAAATATGATGGAGTTGATCAACAACATCGCTAAAGCGCACTCAGGTTTATCTGTATTCGCTGGTGTTGGTGAGCGTACTCGTGAAGGTAACGACTTCTATCACGAAATGAAAGACTCTAACGTTCTTGACAAAGTAGCAATGGTCTACGGTCAGATGAACGAGCCGCCTGGTAACCGTTTACGCGTAGCGTTAACTGGTTTGACTATGGCTGAGTACTTCCGTGATCAAAAAGATGAGAACGGTAAAGGTCGTGACGTATTATTGTTCGTAGACAACATCTACCGTTATACACTAGCAGGTACTGAAGTATCAGCACTTCTAGGTCGTATGCCATCTGCAGTAGGTTATCAGCCTACACTTGCAGAAGAGATGGGTGTTCTTCAAGAACGTATTACTTCAACTAAGTCTGGTTCGATTACATCTATTCAAGCTGTATACGTACCTGCCGATGACTTGACTGACCCATCACCTGCTACAACGTTCGCGCACTTAGACGCAACTGTAGTATTGAGCCGTGATATTGCATCTCAAGGTATTTACCCTGCGATCGATCCACTAGACTCAACTTCACGTCAGTTAGATCCATTAGTTGTTGGTACTGAGCATTACGAAATTGCTCGTTCAGTTCAAAACGTTCTTCAACGTTATAAAGAATTGAAAGACATTATCGCAATTCTTGGTATGGACGAATTGTCAGAAGAAGACAAACTTACTGTATACCGTGCACGTAAGATCCAACGTTTCTTCTCTCAACCGTTCCACGTAGCTGAAGTATTTACTGGCGCGCCTGGTAAACTTGTACCGCTTAAAGATACAATTCGTGGCTTTAAAGGTCTTCTAGCTGGTGAATACGATCATATCCCAGAACAAGCGTTCTATATGGTTGGTGGTATTGACGAAGTGATTGCTAAAGCCGAGAAACTTTAATTAGCAGCTCTAATTTAGGAGATTCTCATGGCGACTATGCAATGTGATGTTGTAAGTGTAAAAGAGTCTTTGTACTCGGGCACTGTGACTATGCTAATTGCAAAAGGTGCTGGCGGTGAACTCGGTATTATGCCGGGTCACGCACCACTGGTAACTTTGCTTCAGCCGGGTGCAATCCGCGTTCTGCTGGAAAATGGTACAGAAGAATTAATCTATGTATCTGGTGGCGTTCTAGAAGTTCAACCGCATGTTGTTACGATTCTTGCAGATACTGCAGTTCGTGCAGAAAACTTAGATGAAGCGGCAATTATTGAAGCGCGTAAACACGCTGAACAATTGTTGGCAAATCAAAAGAGCGATTTGGACTCTGCTGCTGCTTTGGCTGCTTTGGCAGAAACTGCTGCACAGTTGGAAACCATCCGCAAAATCAAAAACCGCGCACTTTAATTGTCGGTTTAAGATTGAAAAAGCCACTCGAAAGAGTGGCTTTTTTTATACTGTTTATAATTGAAGTCTTATCTTTGCTTAGGATGCCATATTGGTGGTATCAGTAGGTTGATTCGATTCGCCCTGTAAAATCATCCCCGCCAGTTTTAGCATTTCAGCTTGAATACTCCCCATTTGCTGTTCCAGTTTCTTAAAGTCCACTTTGCTTAAATCGACTTGTCCATTTAAAAATGGTGAAGCCAAAACTTGCTGATTGGCAGCCAATAAGTTTTGACGGATGGTATCAATTTCCTGTGTTTTTAAGTCTAGGCTGCTTAGTGTTTGATTGAAGCCTTGTAACTGCTGTTGTAATTGAGTCGCTGCAATTTGTAATTGTTGTGG
The DNA here is from genome assembly GCF_013418015.1 of Acinetobacter sp. YH12211. Lineage (NCBI taxonomy): Bacteria > Pseudomonadati > Pseudomonadota > Gammaproteobacteria > Moraxellales > Moraxellaceae > Acinetobacter > Acinetobacter sp. YH12211. Next base: position 2,865 of record NZ_VPCW01000038.1, on the reverse strand, counting down.
ATCTTGCGCATCTACAGCGGTTTGCAATTCAGACTTGGTTTGATTCAGTTGTTCGACATATTGACCTGCTTTGAGCTGTAGATCAGCCACATCGCGCACAATATAGAACATATTGCCACTGCTTAATGGAGCGTTGGTTGGGTTTGTATTGCTGTTGGATGATGCGCTGGAATCATCTTGATTAGTTGTTTGCGTTTGCGGCGTGTTCATTTGATCACAGGCGCTGAGTAGCAAGGCAGAACTCAATAGTGCAAACGGAAGTAGTGTCTTCGAAGATACATTTTTCATATTCATGTGATTTTTGGTACTCATTGAGAATGAATATAAAACGAAAATATGAATAAAAAACAGATTGTTGCAAAGCAATAACAAATCTTAATTTTTTTGTCTAAATCAAAAAAAATAGGAGTTTTAAAGAAACTCCTATGAATTACACTTCTTTCATAAAAGAAAAATGATCATAAGTAATGCGTCGAATTGATATTGATAGTCCCTTCTCTTGCGCCATATATGGCTCAGGATGAGGAATATATTCCGCAAGAGGATGAGGGAGCTGAATTATTGATTTAAAGAGAATTTATGAAAGAACTCTTTAACTTGCTGAATAAAAAATTATTTAGCCAATTCAGCCTCAATCGCTTCTACAATGCGCGGGTCATCTGCGGTTAAATCTGGGGCAAAACGCGCCACCACTTCACCTTGTTTATTCACCAAAAACTTTTCAAAGTTCCACAATACTTCAGGTGGTTCATTTGGGGTTAAGCCGTAATCAACCAAATCTTTCCACCATGGGCCTTCACCAATACGTTCAGGAATTGCTTGCGTTAAAGCCGTGTAGAGAGGATGTTTTTCTGCACCCACGACTGGAATTTTAGCAAACAATGGAAAACTCACCTGATAATTCAGTGAGCAAAATTCCTGAATTTCTGTATCGCTGCCCGGTTCTTGTGCCAAGAAATCATTCGATGGAAAGGCTAAAATTTCTAAGCCTTGTGCCTGTTTTGCTGCGTAGAGTTGCTGTAAGCCTTCGTATTGCGGGGTTAAGCCACATTTTGATGCCACGTTCACGATCAACAACACTTTTCCTGCATATTGATTTAATGTGGTTTCCGTACCCTGATTGGTTTTTACTGCAATGTCATAAACTGAAGTGCGCATAGTTGCTTCCTAGAATCTGTATTTTACCGCTACTGTTGTAACTGTAATTTTTGGGTACAGCAAGTTTTATAGCAAAGAAATTTACGACACTGATGGAATCCCGCATAGCCGTGATATTGCGCAGAAAAATGTAATTCGTATCTGCATTTTATTTTATTGATGGATAAATCGAGCGAAAAGTGCCATAAATAGACACTGGGTTTTTAGCACTTTGCATCACAAGTCAGTTATAGAAAAGGGTTTCACAGCAGGTATGCTGTTTGGTACAACAAGGATGATGAATACATGATACGGTCAGATAAAGGCGTATTTTGGGCAATTTTATTGCCATTGATTGCGGTATTGATTTGGTCTTTAAATATTGCAGTAACGAGGTATGTGGCGGAGTATATTTCACCCGTCAGTATCAGTTTTTATCGCTGGTTGATTGCTTTTCTGATTTTAACCCCGTGGATATTGCCCAAAGTTTGGCAGCAGCGTGAGTTGATTCGTCCACATTTGAAACAGTTGGCAGTGCTTAGTGCTTTTGGTTTGGTGCTGTATCAAGGTCTAAGCTATACCGCAGCCAATTACACCACTGCAACCAATATGGGCATTATTAATGCGTTTATTCCCATGTTTACGGTTTTGGTTTCATTGCTGATCTTAAAAGACATTCCGACACGATTTGCGGTTTTGGGCTGCATTATTTCATTTTCGGGTTTGTTGTATGTGATTGCACAAGGAGATTTGCGTCAACTCAGTCAGCTGACAGGACATGCGGGCGATATGCTCATGGTTTTGGCGGTATTTTTTTACGCCTTTTATGGGGTGTTTTTAAAGAAATGGAATTTAAAATTGCCGCTCATGCTGAGTCTTTATGTGCAAATTATATTCGCCTTACTTTACCATCTGCCATTTATTTTGTGGTTCGGCTTGGATCATTTAAATAGCCAAAATGGTTTAAGTGTGCTGTATGCAGGTATATTTCCTTCAATTATTGCACCTTTGGTATGGATGTTGGCCGTTCAATATTTAGGGCCAAATCGCACCAGTATTTTTATGAATTTGATGCCTGTTTTCACGGCTATCATTGCATATTTTTGGTTGGCAGAAGTGTGGGGGAGTTATCACAGTATCGGTGGATTGATTATTTTAACGGGTATTGTGTTGGCACAAATGAAAGCACGCGTACACATTCAAGCAAAAAGTTGAGTTTAATTGGTGTTTTTTTGATCACATAAAGGTGTATTTAAAATGCCTTTTATTCAAAATTTATACAGTATTGAGTGTTATGAATTATGACAGTTTTTTTAATTTTTCTAAAATAATTGTAAAAATAGTAAGATAATTTAAATTGTTAAGAAAAAAAGATGAATCTTTCATTGAATATTTGTCTTGGATTAATAGGAAAAATCTATTTGTATAGTCGACTAAATTACTCCATAATTCACGTACTGAAAACGATCCACTGTATTCAATAATCAGTGAAATATCATTTGCAGCAAGATTTTCAAACCCTCTGGATGTGCTTTTATACACATCCTTTTTATGCTCAACCATCCCTATATGGTTGAGCTTTTTTTTATCCACTGGAGCGTAAAACCTCGTGGTTCAGCACGAGGATATAAGCGACTGGAGTAAACCATATGAACGACACGAAATGTCGTTTTAAATACTTGTACTATAGTCACTATTAAGAAAAATACTGTTAAAATAATTGGATGA
>NZ_VPCW01000037.1:0-16126 GCF_013418015.1 Acinetobacter sp. YH12211 | reverse complement strand
AGAGGGAATTATACAAAACCTGTTTTATGGTCAAGATCATATTTTGCAGGGTCTTGTGGTGGTGCGCCTTTGGAAATAATCAAACAATATATTCAGAATCAACAAGGTTGAAATTTGTGAAATTCACTGTATTCGTGTGGGCTTGATCTGCATCCAGATTTTCTAGCATTCATAAAAAAGCACCACATCAAAATGAAGTGGTGCTTTTTTCAAACCTGAACAGATACATCTGAAATTCAGCTGAATATCTATTTAATATTTGCTGATCAATTCATCCAATACCGCTTGATAGTGAATCGCAATATCTTCAGCTAGAATTTTATAGACATTGTCGAATTGCACCATCGGCCAGCCCTCTTTCCAGAAAGGAAAAATGTTGTGCAAATCATGCGTCACCACAGCATCTTCACGCACAATCGCTTGTGCAACCTGAGCCAATACTTGTGCAGTTTCTGTGCCATCAATGGCTAAATAATCAATGCCACGTGCTTTTAAAATACGTACACGGTCTTTTTTATAACGGATTTTTTTCATTTGCGCTTCGTTTAACTGCAAAGCCAAACTTACTGCTTCTACAAATTTGCTTTCGAATGACTGATTAAGTGCCACCAACGCTGCTTTATGCGCTTCCTGACGACCTGCTTTCCCACCATTACGGATAATTTCTTTTGCCTCTGTGTCTAGCTCATCACTTTTCATAGACTGCAAAATGTCGAGTATTTCGATATCACTTAATGATTCAGGAGATTGGTCAATCATGTACTGCCCTTGGACAAAAATAGCAAAACGCTATTTTCGCACAATTTAGCTAAAAGCTCGACACATTCCGAAGCAATTGTTCACACAAGGCAGTGCTGCACCTATTACAGTGCAGCAGTTTAAAATTGATCTTTCAGCTTTGATCATCCTTGTTTATTTTAAATTTCTTATTGTTCCCTTAGTTTTTCTCCTGAATTTTACCGTCTATTTAAAACCCGTTATTTCAAATGAATAATCCAATAAATAACAGGTTTAACTTTTCAACTCACTTGTACTTTTTAGTAAAAAATAATTAACAGGTTGCTCTTTACACTTAATACAAGTTTTCGCGTTTATCATGATCGAGGCGGTCAATATAGCGTTCTAAATGTAGCATCGCATGATACATTTTATTTAAGTTCCGAACATTGATTTGCTGACGAACAATATTTTTGTGTAACCGTTTTAATGCACGTAGACTGTGTTTTGGCGTATATGCAGATAAAATTTTCATAAGCCTGCTCTCTCTATCAAATTATTTTACATGAACCGTTTTGTTATCTTGAGAATGAATTCAATGAATATAAAGATAAGCTCTATTATTGACAGGGTGTGTCCTACACCTCCTTAATATTTGACTATTTGGAAAATTTTATTGTGTTGAATTGTAGTTTAAAGAAATATTTATGTAATTATGATTAAAATAATTACTAAAACTGATTCAAAAAAATCTTTTTAAAAATCCTCTATAAAGTACACATAAAAAACTGACACTCGGTCAGTTTTTTTATGTACGTTGATTTTAAATTTGAGTCTTTAAATCACTTCGACCACTACTTTGCCCACATGCTCGCCTGTATCCATTTCGGCATGCGCTTGCTGAATTTGATCAAACTGAAAGGTTTTATAAATCATAGGCAGACATTCACCTTTGGCTAACAATGGCCAAACTATCTCTTGCAAACCTTTGGTAATTTCAGCTTTTTCTGCAGTATTGCGGGCGCGCATGGTCGAACCCGTAATGGTAAGACGCTTCATCATAATTTGACCAAGTTTTACTTCTTTGGCTTTTGCACCACCTAAGAATGCGATATACACCAAGCGACCATCACGACGTAATAAGTTTAAATTACGTTCCAAATACGGCGCACCAACAATATCTAAAATGACATCGACCCCAGCATTGTCTGTCGCTTCGTTAATCACTTGTTCAAAATCTTGTGTCTTGTAATTAATTGCTGTGGTGAGATGTGAAATTGCTTGTACTTTTTCATCTGAACCTACGGTTGCAAAGGTTTTTAAACCTAAGGCATTGCACAGCATTAAAGCAGTTGTACCAATACCACTGGTTCCACCATGAATCAGCGCCGTTTCACCTGCTTTGGCTTTACCCATTTGGAATACATTGGCCCACACAGTAAAAAATGTTTCAGGTATCGCAGCGGCTTGTACAAAACTGACACCTGTTGGAATTGTCAAAGTCTGGCTTTCAGGCACAACACAATATTCTGCATAACCACCACCATTGGTTAAGCCACACACTGCATCACCAACTTTAAATTGGCTAACATCTGCACCCACAGCAACTACTTCACCTGCTACTTCTAAACCTGGCACTGGCGTCACGCCTTTAGGCATAGGATACAGACCCTGACGCTGTAAAATATCAGGACGATTCAAACCAAAAGCATGTACTTTGACCAAAACCTCATTGGCTTGTGGCTCAGGTATTGCAACCGTTTCATAGGCTAATTTTTCTGGGCCACCTGGTTCTGTAATAATAATCTGCTGCATTGTGTTTTGTGTCATGGCAAGTCCCTGATTGTTTGATGCTGATATGAATTCTGACTATTTGAACATAAAACAGCAAAGCATTAAAACCCAGATTAACTTAGGTATAATTCTCATGCCGTGGTGTTTCATGCGTGATTAAATTTTTATTTATGATTAAAGAGTATGTGATGTCAGAAATTGTGGAATACAACGAAAATAATTACCGTGAGTTTGAATATGAAACAGGCGTTGCGGTGATTCGTTTTTATGCGACGTGGTGTACGCCTTGTGTTCAAAATGCACCATTTTTTGAGCAGCTTGCCCAACTTTTTGATGCTTCGGTAAAGTTTGGCAAAGTGAATGTCGATCAATCTCCAATTTTAACTTTGCGCTATCAAGTCTTTGGTTTACCGACCACCCTAATTTTTAAAGATGGGCAAATTGTTGAACGACTATTGAGCAATGTTTCTATCGCACAACTCCAACAAAAAATTCAAAGTTATCTTTAACTCATGTAGAGTCGCTACAACATATTAAGTCTGAATGAGCACCTGATCTCGTCCTGCATGTTTGGCTCGATACAAATGTGCATCTGCGGCTTTCATAAAATCATCCACGTGCGTATATGCTTGTGCGCGGGTCATCCACGCTACACCAATACTTAAAGTCACATATTGTTTATAGTCTTCTCGTGCCACATGCTCAAAAGCTGCATCACGCACAGCCTGCAAGACCTTTTGCATGAGTGGTGCAATCGCAGGTTGCGGAATATCGTGCAGTAAAATGGCAAATTCTTCACCCCCATAACGTGCCACAAACGCATTTTTAGGCAAAGTATCTTGTAAAACTTTAACTAGGTTTTGCAGAATTTGATCGCCTTTTAAGTGCCCATAATGATCATTGTATTTTTTAAAATAATCGACATCGAGCATCGCAAAGACCAAAATATGTCGCTTATTTTGCAAGGTTTCAAAATACAAACGCTGAATTTCTTCATTTAATGCACGGCGATTATATGCCCCTGTTAATGCATCGGTTTTAATCTGTATTTCCAGTTTTTCATTCAAAAGACTGAGTTGTTCAGTGCGTTCCTGCACTTTTAAATCTAACGAGCTGTTTAAATGAATCAGTTTTTGGTTCAAGCGTTCAATGCGTAAGTTATGGTAGGCATAATTTCGTGCCTGCTGAAACATGATGAGCAATGCATAAACACTAGTCGAAATAAAAGATAAATGAATGGAATTGACCAAATTCAGCATTAATAAAAAATCATGAATAAATGTGCCACACAGAATAATTACTGCCCAAAAATTGATTCTAGAATAATGCTCTCCTGAATGCAGGGTTTGATAAAATCCATAAGCAAAATTTGCCAAAATCAAAACAAAGAAAAATGAACTATAAAATGCCAATTGCTGAAAAATAGTGGGTTCTGCCCACAGCGTCACCCCAATATTAAAGCTTAATAACAACATTGCCGCGCTATATACCCAACGATGCAAATAGCGAGAACTGAGCAAAAACATATAACTCAGGAAAAATAAAATCGCAAGAAAACTAAATAAATATTCGAGCCTTATTCCCCAAGACCAACTTAAATTCAGGAAAGTGGTGTAAGCATAGGGCGGAGAAAATAAATTATGTAATGCTAGAAAAACAATAAACAAGCCAAAAATAAACATAAGCTTGGTCTTGCCGCCATTTGCAAGACTAAATGCCGAAAACATCAAGGTAAACAAACCAATACCAAGTACTGCCCCACAAATCATGGCAATACTCATCATCAAACGCTGATACTGTTGATTGATGGTGCGACTTAAACCAATTTTCATTGGATTTTTTAAACCACCTTGCAAGCTCTGAAAGCTAGACGCTTGAATGGTCAGGGTAAAATATTCACTTTCAGGAACAAAATATGCAATTCGTGGGGCATTTTCGGTTTGGTGACTACTCGCATCTGCACCGACTGTGCCAACACGCACCAGTGGATCGCCATTTAAAAATACCCGATAGGCGCCATATTGGTTGGGAATCCAAATCGCAATACGTCTGCCTAGAAATTCTTTTGGAATTTGAAAGTGCCCAATAAAAGTGCCGTAAGTATTGGCATTGCCCATTAAATCTTCAAATGAAGCAGGCAATTCAACGGTATTCGATGCCAGTACCGCACTGGGTTCTTGAATCAATTGTTGCGGATAAAACAACCATCGCCCAGTCAAAATACTCGATTGATCTTCAGTAAATTGAACAGAATTGAGCAGTTGTTGATGTAGATAGTAAGATTCAGGTGCAGACTCATACTGCGCCAACACACGCGGTGGTGTGAGTACACTGCACAGTAAAATTAAGAAGAGTAATGCACACTTGTGCCACATCCGAGTGAAATTCAAAAATGCAAAAATCCTATTGTGCTTGTTTTTTAATCTAATCGTTCTTGCACTAAATTTGAAGTAAAAAATTAAGTCATTTATGCTAGACCTTACTGGCATCGGATGAATGACTTAAATTCTAGCGGTTTGGCTAAGTTGAAAGGTGTTTATTGATCGCGTGTTTTCACATCATACAATTCAATTTCAAAAATCAAATTAGAATTAGCAGGAATGATATTGCCCATTTTGCGCTCACCATAAGCCAAATGCGCAGGTACGATCAGTTTGCGTTTACCACCCACTTTCATCCCCATGATGCCTTGATCCCAGCCTTTAATGACACGACCTGTACCAATCACGGTTTCAAAATAGTTACCACGGTCTAAGGATGAATCAAACTTGGTGCCATCTTCCAACCAGCCTGTGTAATGCGTAGTAATTAAAGCGCCTTTAACCGCTTCTTTCCCCTCACCCACCACCAAATCAATAATTTCTAATTCTGCACTCATGTTCATCTCCAAATATTTACACTTCGATGTTTAAGATAATTTCCAGCTCGTGCAAGTGTTATTGCAACTGTGTCCACTCAATCTGAGCCTGTGCCTGATCGCCAATCAATGTCCATTCGCCATCCATTACATTCAACTGCAATTGCATGGTACGTTCGCATAACGCTTGAACGGCTTCGGTACTCGCTGGCGATAGTTGCCACACTTCAACATTATTTAAAGTTTTGATTTTACTGTTACGTTTGTACCATTCATCTACCGATGAACCATAAGCAATAATCGCAACTTGCTTACAACGCGAACTGGCTTTTTTGACTTTGTCTTCATCTGGGCAACCGACTTCAATCCACTTAATTAACTGCCCTGTTAAGTCTTTTTCCCACAAAGCAGGCTCATCGGTTTCAAATAAATCTTTGGTAAATTCCAAAGCTTCATCTGCATAACGTGCGAATGCCAAAATACGCACCATCAATCGCTCAATAGTTTCAGAAGGATGCAATGCCATGGTGAGCTGATAGTCACCGTATTGATGCACATCCATATTGGCAATGTTCAAATCTGCCTTATAAATTGTCGCTTTCAGCGCCATTGTCTATTCCTAAAACTATGTTTAAATTTGCCACTAAGCATAATGGATTTTCTGTGATTTTGCTGTATCGTTTGCCCGATAACGTATAGATTTCAGTCTAGAACCGCAGCAGCATCGACCCGATACGCCAATAGTTCAGCCTCAAATTTTTCCCAATCACGCTCGCTTTGATAAATAATTTCCAACCGATTGTCTATGCCTTCATCGGTAGATTGATAATTAAATTGCTGCGGATTGAAGTTGAAACTTTTCCAACCCTGATTGGTATAAAAAATTCCTTTAATACGCAGCCAATCTTGCTGTTCACAGAGTAAATCTAATAAGGGATAAAAGTCGAATTGCCAACGTTTAGGCAATTTCCAACCTGCGACTGCATATCCTTGTGCAGTTTCGACATAGTGATATGGCAATTGTTTGATTTCTGCAGACTCTTGCAGATTTGTAGAGCTGACCTTCTGTTGCAATTTTAGCAACGGCTGAATTTTACGCTGTGTACCGACATACGGTATATCCATTTCGGTCAAAGCCAGATGACCCTGTTCTGCTTTCAACCATTTTTGCGCGTAGGCTTGATATTCCTGTTGTAGTTGTATGAGGGCTTGCTCATCTGCCGCCTGCATTTGGTCTGCATGTGACACCACAATAATTTGTGCAGCTTTGAGCTGATCGGCATACAGGTTTTGCTGCGTCCACGCCTGATCATGCAAACGCGAACCATCTACTACCGTCACCAAGGCGCGCATCGATAAATGCGTATGCCAATGTGGTTCGGTCAGTTGTTCCAAGAGTTGCGCAGGATGCCCCAAACCTGTCGGCTCGATGAATAAACGGTCAGGCTTCGCTTCGGACAATAAACGCGACAAAGCAATTTGCATAGGCAATTGGCTGCTACAACATAAGCAACCGCCCAATAATTCTTTGACTTGATAACCCTGTTGCTGAGGTAAGAGTTGTTGATCGACCCCGATTTGTCCAAATTCATTCATCAGCACCGCCCAAACTTCATGTTCTGGTTTTTGGCTGAGTAACTGTTTCAATAAGGTGGTTTTTCCTGCACCGAGAAAACCAGAAATAATATGCGTCGGGACTGCTTTTTGTGGTGCAATTAATTTCAAAATAAGCTCACTTTATTGAATTTCAAACAACTCAAGCATGCTAAGCAAGTTTAGCGATTAGTTCAATCTGAATCTAAACACACTGAAATTTATTCATTTCAGCACATCTATCACCATCATGATTTGAAAAATTCGCTTACATTTAACGTGATGATCTGCAACTTATTTGGGGAAATACACGAGTTTTAGCCGCTTGATGTTATGTTTTATTGCCAACCACGCAATTTTATTGCGGAAAACACAGCCATTTTGATTGGATTTGACTGCATATTTAAAACAAAAATTACCAAACTACGACCTATTCATCATCATTGTGCGGTTCAAGTAACCGTCATTGTTTTGCTTTGTTGCAAGCATTGATCCCATAGCTTTGGCTCTTTAGCATGAGTTCCTGTTCAGCCCGTTCAAATCAGGTGATGACTGACTTGAACACTTTAGCCGCAATAAGTTTTTTTACTTAATGCTTGTGCTGAGCACTCCCTACTACTCATGAAAAACTTTAAATAAGGATGCCAAACCATGAAATTGACACAAATTTTACTCGCTTCAACTTTTGCTTTTGCCACTGCAACTACTTTTGCTGCAAAGGCTGAATCGACAGCAACAGAACAGGAAAAAGTGGTTGTTTCAACGCAGGAAACTATGGCTGAACCAGCTTCAGAACAAGCTGCTGCACAACCTGCATCTGAAGCAAGCACTGAAACCCCTGCTGCATCGACGCAACAGCCTTAAAACTTAGATACATTTAAAAATGTAAATCGAATACAAAAACTGAGTTTTCCGCCACTCTCTCGGTTTACTCAGTTTTTGTTTATCTGCATAACTAATCAATATTGCCTTGGACAAAATTAAAAAATAGGCACAAAAAAACCTGTCTACAATTGCAAACAGGTTTTCAGCTAAATTTGATGAAAACTTAGTTTTGTTCAGTTTTCTTATAAATGCTGCAAGATGGATGATGATTTTCTTGCAAACGTGCAACTTTACGTTGCTCTGCTGCTTCAAAACGGCAACGCTTCCAGTCATTGTCTAATTTCAACGCAGGGATTTGTTTTGGTTTACCATTTTCATCGACTGCAACCATAGTGAAGTAACAGCTGTTGGTATGGCGCACTGTACGCTTTTGAATATTTTGTGCTTCTACACGAATCCCAATTTCCATTGAAGTACGACCCACATGGTTCACACTAGCAAGGAAAGTCACCAATTCACCCACATGAATCGGCTCTTTAAAGTTCACTTTATCAACCGAAAGGGTCACCACATAACTACCAGAATAGCGGCTCGCACATGCATACGCCACTTGGTCTAATAGTTTTAAAATTGTTCCACCATGTACATTCCCTGAGAAATTTGCCATGTCGGGTGTCATTAACACGGTCATGGTTAATTCTGACTGGTCATCTAACACTGGGGCAATTTGATCTAATGGTGACATCGCGTTCTCTAGACTCTTTTAAAGACAGTAAGATATGAGCCTATTATTATATCGCGTTTATAAAAGTTTGAATGTTCATTTCGGCAACAACTGCATCATTATTATTTATATTGTTTATGATAACATTTATTTAAAAATTATAAGACTAAAGACTAAGACTCCCAAGCTGTTATTTTTTAATCCATTTCTGATTTTTTAGAATATTTGTTCAAATTGAATATTACGTGAATCCCCCTGATTCAAGTGTTCAAAAAACAATCTAAAATCTTTTATTCAATGGATTATTCAAGCAAATTTCGGCGAATTTACACGAAAAAAAGTTCAATTTCCCCGTAAATTTTCAAACTTCGCTGCGACATTTAAACCAAGCGCAGCATTTCCTGCGACACATTGCTATAAGTCAAAGTTTGTTCGGTACTCAGTGCAGCTTCAATCACATAAGAACCATCTGGATTAATCATCGTCACTGTAAAAATAACTTGCTCCATAGTGGCAAGTTTCACCTGCTGTCCAATTTCAAAGCCGTGCATGAAGTATCCCCTCGATTTTTTATAAAGTTTTAAAGTCCTGAAGCACAAAAGTTAGGCTGTCTTGGAAGCATGTTCAATTGGTAAACTGCTTAAAAAACGAATTCAGTAAATGCTACATAGAATAAATGGAAACGGTGCGAAAGAACACGCTAAAAAATTGATTTTAAGTCTAAATACCTCATCTCAGTATTTAGATATCTTTAGGGTATCTTTATTTTTAAACTATAATATCAAATACTTACAAAGAATAAATCTAAGCAATCTAACATTAAAGTTATTTTTATCAAGCACCTAATTAGACTTAAGTTAAATCTGTTGATTTCATTGAATTGACCTAAATGAAGGATCTGGACAGCTATTTAAACTGTCCATAAAGCCCAAAAGTATTACTCACTTTATAGTCTACAATTCTATGCCCATGCGCATAATGATGCTGTTGATAGACCTGATCAATTTTATTTAATTGCGCTGCAGTTGCTTCTGCGCCTGCCAACATGGTCGCTTCGCGCCCTTTCACATCAAAAATATGGGCTTTTTCACGTAAATCGGGTTGAATGACCACATCTGCCAGTTTCAATTCTTCATTGGCCAAATGCTTTTGCATAATATTAATATTTTGGTTAAACAATCCCCACACATTACTGGTTTCAGTATGAATAGGCTGCGCCAAAATATTCACGGCAATCACAATATCTGCCCCTAAATCGCGTGCAACCTTGACAGGTACAGGGCTCACTAAACCACCATCGACATATTCATGTTCTGCAATTTTAGTAGGTACAAACATACTTGGGATAGACACTGACGCACGCACCGCTTGACCCGTATTGCCATAATTAAATACAACTTTTTTGCCTTCTTTTAATTCAGTCGCCACCACGTACATCGGGATTTTAAATTGCTCCAAACGGAGTTGATCGACTTGTGCATTGACATAATTTTCAACTTTTTTACCATCAAAAAAGCCTTTTAAATCTAAAGTCACATCCCGCACATCATTGGCTTTCATATTCATGGCAATTTCACGTAATTGCTGTGCATTTTTACCACTGGCATAAATTGAACCGACAATGCTGCCTGCGCTGCTGCCCACAATAAAATCAGGATGAATACCGTACTGCTCAAGTACTTCAATTACTCCAATATGTGCATAACCACGTGCGCCACCACTGCCCAAAACCAATGCAACAATTGGACGTTTTTTTTGTTGTTTTAACTGACGAAAATCAATTTGATTCAGGCGTGACTCTGCTTCAACCACGGGCTGCGACTCAAGTAAAGTTTGAGTCGAAAATTGCTGCTGTGATGGCACTGCCTGACATCCCACCATCAATAATGCTGTAAGAGATACATACCCAATTTTCATAATGACCTTCTTGAATCCATAGGTTTCAGTCGATATTTCACCGCCAATCGTGACAAGGTTGATCAGCTAACTTGATACAGCAACCATCTTAACCATGCCACTGATGCTATTTGTTTCGCCTTGCATGACCGCCCATAGTCTATCTATTATTTTAACCGATCCTTGTAGTAATTCGTTAAACTGTCACGTCTAGCCACTACAGTGGCGCACAAGTCGAATCTGTCTAAAATTATATGCCAACACCTTCTTATTCCTTATTATTCTGGATTTTTCTGCAATTAGGCTGTCTGTCTTTTGGTGGGCCTGCAGCGCATTTGGTGTTTTTCCATCAGCGTTTTGTGCAACAACTCAAATGGCTAGATGAATCCCAGTATTCACAAATTGTCGCACTTGCACAACTCTTACCTGGCCCAACTAGTAGTCAGGTGGGGTTAGCGATTGGTTATTTGCAAAAAGGCTATTGGGGTGCAGTCCTAGCTTGGTTGGGTTTCACCCTACCTTCAGCGTTGTTTATGGCTTTGGTTGCAGTTTTGGGACATCAATATTTAGATGTACTGTCGTCAAATAGCTTTCACAGTATTCAACTGATCGTATTGGCCGTGGTAGCTTGGGCATTTTGGCAAATGTTGCGCAGTTTTTGTAAAACGGTTTGGCAATATGCCTTAATGTTTGCTTCTGCCCTATTTATTTATCTGGTGCCATTGAGCTTCAATCAAGTTTTGGTGATTCTGATTGCCGCTTGTTTTGGCATTTGGATGGCGAAACGCGCAGCACCGACTGCTGCACCAGCATCCACCAATACAACGGCGACAGATACTCATTTTACTGCGGCACATTTACTCAAACATCGTCGTTATGCTGTATTTTGGGCAGTACTTTTTGTTACACCCTTTATTGTGCTGTCAGGTCTAAACTGGCTGCAACCTCAATTACTCTATGCAGCCAATTTAAGTTTCTATCAAGCCGCATCTTTGGTCTTTGGCGGTGGGCATGTCATTTTGCCTTTATTGCATCAAGATTTTGTTAGCACAGGCTTAGTCAGTGCAGAACAGTTCGATTTGGGTTATGCCATGGCGCAATTGGTACCTGGTCCACTGTTCAGCTTTGCAACATATTTGGGCAGTTTGATTCCAATGACAGAATCTATGCTGCTGAATGCGACTTTAGCCACGTTGGCGATTTTTCTGCCGTCTTTCTTTTTGGTATTTACCACCTTGCCTTATTGGTCTTGGTTGATGCAGCAAGCCTATATTCGTCATGCGGTTACAGGGATTAATGCAGCGGTAGTCGGTTTGCTGCTGTATATGGTGCTCGAAATGGCACAGCGTCATATTTTGAGTATTGCTGATCTGCTGTTTATTGTTTTGGTGATTGGATTATTAAAATCCAAACTACCTGTTTGGCTCAGTCTAATTAATAGTTTCCTGGTCTATACAGCATTCTTGCATTTCATGGCTTAAATGAAAAATGCTACAGATCAAATAAAAATGCCAGTTCAATTGAACTGGCATTTTTTGTGGATGACTGAATCAAGCCTGAATGCTTTGGAGCTTAGCCACCAAAGAATTTTAGAATAGATTGAATCACCGCAACGTTAATTAAATCGACAAAGAATGCACCACACAGCGGCACAATCAAGAACGCTTTATAAGATGGACCATACATATTGGTAATGGCCTGCATATTGGCGACTGCTGTTGGCGTCGCCCCCATCCCAAAACCACAGTGTCCTGCTGCCAGCACGGCTGCATCGTAGTTTTTCCCCATAAGACGGAAGGTCACAAAAGCTGCATATAACGCCATTGTGAGTGCTTGCGCACCTAAAATCACCATCAACGGACCTGCCAAATCGGCCAATTGCCATAGTTTGAGTGACAACAACGCCATCGCCAAATATAACGATAAAGATGCATTCCCAAACACATCAATCGCACGGTCAAAAATATTAACTTTAAAAATACTTTCTAAGACATTACGCAGAACCACACCGCCCGCCAATGCCCAAACGAAAGTTGGTAATTCAAACATCGTGCCTTTGGCAGCGCCTGTCATAAATTCGGCAAATGCCAAACATCCAGCAAATAAACCCAAAGTAGTAATTGCATTATCTGCTGTAATTAAACGAACCTGATGCGGATATTCAAATGGAATAAACTCATTGGAATCTTGATCCGCAGGCGTATTATCGCGTTTTTCAATTTGTTCGTCGGTACGTGGTACAGCCAATTGATGACGGTTGATTAAAGTTTTAGCCAGTGGACCACCAATTAAACCACCAATAATTAAACCAAAGGTCGCACTTGCCATGCCCAGTGCCAAAGCACCTTGAATACCATATTGGGTTTCTAAAATTTCACCCCACGCACCTGCTGTACCATGACCGCCAGTTAAAGTAATCGATCCTGCAATTAAACCAATTAGTGGATCAATACCTAACAATGTTGCAAGACTAATGCCGACAATGTTTTGCAACACAATAAATGTGGAAATTGCAATCAAGAAAATAATTAAACCGATTCCGCCCTGACGCAATTTTGTGAAGTTCGCGCTTAAACCAATCGAGGCGAAGAAAATAAGCATAAAGCTAGTTTGCAATGCGCTACTGGTGGTAATGCTATAACCCCAAAATTGATTCACCAACAATGAAACAATAGCGGCAACCAAACCACCTGCAACAGGTTCAGGAATATTATAGCGTTTTAAAAAATCAATTTTATTGACTAAAAGTCGCCCTAAGAGCAGGACGATGACCGCAGCAATCAGCGTATAAAACGCATTAAAAGTAAATTCCATGGCAATATCCATATAGTGATTGCAGATTATTTTTAATATGATGAAGAGCTGTCTATGCAAACCAAAGCATTTGCATCACTATGACTCTAAATCAACTAAAAAATGCCGCAATACAAAGTATGTAAACAGTATCGTATTTGACCGAAGTTTAAGATGTACGCATTTCGCTCAGCCAACCCATCCTTTGGTTTCACTCAAGCGTTATCATCTGCGTTTGCCTAGAACAGAAGAAAAGAAAGACAAAAGACAGTATTTTCACTTTCGGGGTGACTTCGAGTGCAAACAACTGAATCGGCTTAACACTGAGAGGTAATCTCATATAAGCTCCAAAATATCTGAGGTGGATAAATACCTTCCGTTAAAGATAATCAACCACTTGACAAAAAACAGCAAGATTAAAGGTCGATCATTATGCATTTTTTTTGACAAAAAGCTGCTATTTTCTGCGGTTTTTTCTAAAAATTTTAATGATTGTGTTCAGCTATAAGAGAAAGTTACAACATTCCTTTAAACTGGATAAAATTTAAGTTATTGAGTGAATAACATAAATTTTCAACATAAAAAAACAGAGCTTAAAATTAAGCTCTGTTTTGGATTTAGCTCAAAAGTAGCGACTTAGAAGCTATAACGCGCCATAAAGCCTACGCGATCATCACTGAATTTTTGACCTTTGAATGTTTCACGCTCACCGTTGATATACTCAATACCTAAATCGACTGGTTTTACAGGTGAATAGATAAAGTTAATCCACGCTTGTTGTACTTTCTCGTTAGCATCAGCATTAGTTGCTGCAGTTACTGCAACTGCTGCTGCACGCGCATAGTCTGTACTATCATCGGCAAATAAAGCACCGTAGGCTAAAGTTGAACGTAATTTAGGTGAGAAATTATAGGTTGCACCCACTTGTACAGCAACTGCTTCGTTTTGTTCAATACTATTACCTACAACTGAATATGCTGAATTACTGCCATAAAGATGGTTGCTGTTGCCTTTCATATATGCAACATCAGCAGATACTTTAAGCGGCTCTACAACTT
Organism: Acinetobacter sp. YH12211; assembly: GCF_013418015.1. NCBI lineage: Bacteria > Pseudomonadati > Pseudomonadota > Gammaproteobacteria > Moraxellales > Moraxellaceae > Acinetobacter > Acinetobacter sp. YH12211. The sequence goes on along the minus strand of NZ_VPCW01000037.1, from coordinate 1,869 downwards.
GGTAATTCGCACCTACAGCTGCACCCCAACCTGTTTTGTCATCATTTGCTGCATCTGATTTATAGTGTTCAACCAATGCACGCGCAGAAGCTAAACCTTTACCATCAGCAAAACCTTGAGTCACTTTTGCTGTTAAAACAGGTAAACGATAGCTCAAATCGCCAGTTTCGGTCGCCTTACTATTACCTTCTTCAGCAGAAACATATAACTGAGTTGCTGGCGCTAATTTTTGGCTATAACGTACTTGTGGCACACGTGCAGAACCACCTGATCCACCAATGTTCGTACTAAAGTCAATCATTTCTGGTGCATGTACTGAAGCAAAACTTGAAGTCGTTTGACCAAATAACCAGTCATTAAAAGTTAGATAAGCATGACGGATACGTAAGTTTTCTGACTTAGAATTGTCCGAACTTGCAAAATCAACTTCAACTTTACCGCCCACTTTGTTATCACCAACAGGTGTATTAAAGTCTAACCCTAAACGCGTTACTTTTGCAGTTGCTACAAGTTTATCTTTGGTAGATTTCGTTGTTGCATTACCCACAGCATGAGTACTGTTAAAGTCACTGTCTGCACCATCAATAATATAGTTTGCATCACCACGTACAAAACCATAAATAGAAACATCTGCGCCTGATTTAGACTTTAAGCTGCTTAATGCACTTGCAGGTGCAGCAGGCTTCGCCTGTTGTACTTGGGCAATTTGAGTTTGCTGCTGTTGTTGTACTTGCTGTTGTTGCTGAATTAATGATTTTAACGCTTCAACTTCTTGACGAAGTTCTTGAATTTGTTGTTGCTCAGTTTTTGCTGCGTGTGCAGTACCTACCATTAATGTTGTAACGGCAATAGCTAAACCTTTGATCATAAATTGACCGTTGAGTAATTGACTCATTTATTCCTCCAAAATAAAACAACGCTGCATCCGTGCATGATGATTTTGTTCGTCATCTATCGATTTCACATCGAATTATAAAAATGGCTGAAAAATCAAAACACTTTTGCCAAATAGTCCAAGACACCCAAATATTTAAAATATTACAATTTGTGTCATTTATTACAGGCTTCAATCTATCAAGTTATGACGTTTATTAAAATCAGTTTTCCCGAATAAGAAATCACAATTAATCATAATTACAGATTTAAACAATTAAACTATATAAAATTCAATACTTTAAATAGGTTGATTATTCAAGTATTTACACCACCATTAGACTATTGTATATATTTCGGTTCTACCTAAAAGCCAGATTTTTACGAAAAAATCACCATTTGAAAAAGTATTGACCCCAACTCAATCTGATTGAGGTTGCAAAATATGAAAAACGGCAAACATCCCAAACCCAATAAATAGCAGCATTAACACAGCCATATTCAGCAAAGCACTGCCTGTTAAAAAGTTGAGTAACACTCCACCAATCAAGCCACAAAAGAATTGCACACTGCCCATGACCGCACTGGCTGTTCCTGCACGTGCGCCTTGTTTTGCCATAGCTAGTGCCATGGCATTCGGGCCTGTAAAACCAATCCCAGACACGGCAAGAAATAAACCGACCATCACCAATGCCAAAGGTGCATACCCCAAACTACCTGCAAGCAGTAGAATGACCGCACCACTCAGTTGAATCATGCTGCCCAATTTTAAGCGTTGTAACACACCCAATTTGCCACTGATTTTTTTATTCAGGGTCGAAAACAGCATAATACCAATCGCATTGGCACCAAACACATAAGCAAAAGCTGCTCTGTACACGACAAAAATAGATAACTCATTGAAATAATGTCACAATAATTGTTTTCTAACGACGAATACTATGACACATCTCAATGAGTTATATCTTATCTTAAACAAATCTCTAAAATGGAACA
>NZ_VPCW01000036.1:0-17658 GCF_013418015.1 Acinetobacter sp. YH12211 | reverse complement strand
GTTCAAATGGCGATTCAGCGTTTAATTGGTTTTGGGAAAAAAGAAGAGTTTAAGGAAATTTTGGCAATTTTAAGAAAGCAGAATCCTGATAGGATAAGGGTTCTGTGAAATTTGTCGTGTACAGAGAATAAATTTATTAATCTGTTTCCATTTCCGCGCCATGCTCGGAATAATTTGCGCTTTGGCATCGCTAATCCCCAAGTGTTGTAAAAATGGGCTGGATTGATCGACATAACGCTGCTTTTCTCGGTCATGTCCTTGTGGTTCTTTCGGTTTCGCTATAGTCGGTGCTGTTTTACTGATGCTAAGCATGGCTTTCTTTTTGTTCTTTTTTAGCTGAATTTCCTGATCTGTCGTGAATAAATTGGCCTGTTTACAATCTGCCAATAAGTAACTCAATTGTATCTGTGCTTCTGCCAAAGGATAGTTTTTGGTGATATCCTGCGTTTTATGGCGATACAAACAAGTTAAAACGGTGTCTTGATTTAGCTGAATCACCCGTAAGGTGATTTTTTCTAATTGTTCCAGTTCGCCTTTATATTGACTCAGCACCACACGATCAAGCTTTTGTGTATCAATGGCTTGCTGAAAAGCCTCTAAGAATTGTTGTTCCTGCACAGAGGGAGAAGCCAAAGTCGACATAATAAAAACCTGAAAAAATTACAATTCAAGTTTAATTGTTATTACCCTAAAAGCAAAATTGAATTACGATACAGTTGTATAATTAAAGAAATTAAAGCAGATTCGCCATGAAATTAAATGCCCCTTTAGTGCCTGATTATGACCTGCAAGAAGAACGGATTAACTATCTGAGCCATGGTGTTGGTGCGGCTTTGGCATTTATTGCAGGTATTCTTTTAATCATTAAAGGTGCGTATTTAAGTACGGGACAATGGCTAGGTTTGTGGGCCTATGCAATAAGCATGGTACTGCTTTTTTCTGCTTCAATGCTGTATCACATGGCAACCGCAGCAGACCGTCGTTATTTTTATAAAAAGTTAGATCACACCGCAATTTATTATTTAATTGCAGGGACTTATACCCCATTTTTATCCATCGCGATTCCTACTCAAAAAGCACAATATTTGTTAATTGCCCTGTGGATTATTGCCCTGATTGGCACCCTATTTAAACTGGTATTTATCAACCGTTTTCATAAAATTTCTTTAATTGCCTACTTGGTGATGGGTTGGTTAGCCGTTCTGGTCATGGACGATATGCAAGCCTATTTAAGCAGCCAAGCCCTGACCTTTTTGCTAATTGGCGGCATTGCCTACACCGTGGGTGCATTGTTTTATGCCTTAAAACGCGTAAGATATACCCACGCAATTTGGCATGTATTTGTCTTAATTGGTGCAGGCGCACACTTTCTGGCAATTTATCTGTATGTGATTTAACGCTGAATATCGCTCATGTCTTACAGATAAAACGATCAGATTTGAATGGTGTTCATGGATGCAGTTTTGTAACCGACTTCTTGTTCAAAAAAGTATAACTACAAGAAGTATCTACTATTTTTCTGCCAGTGCGGTCTGTGCCAAATTGCACTTTCATTTAAAATTCACTTTACATAAGGTCCTGTATGGCATCTTCATCTACTGCTGCCGCTGAACAGCCGACTCAAAATTCTAAATTTCGAGTACTGACTGCAAGCTTGGTCGGTACCACCATCGAGTTTTTTGACTTTTATATCTACGCCACTGCGGCAGTCATTATTTTCCCGTATCTGTTCTTTCCGACCAGTACTGACCCAATGACGGCAACCATTCAATCTCTCGCCACCTTTGCAATTGCCTTTATCGCCCGTCCAATTGGCGCAGCTTTATTTGGACATTTAGGAGATCGGATTGGACGCAAAGCCACTTTGGTCGCGGCATTATTGACCATGGGAATTTCTACAGTCTGTATTGGTTTACTGCCGACGTATGCACAAATTGGGATTATCGCGCCATTACTGTTGGCGTTGTGTCGCTTAGGGCAAGGTTTAGGCTTGGGCGGTGAATGGTCGGGAGCAGTACTGTTAGCCACAGAAAATGCCCCTGAAGGTAAACGTGCTTGGTATGGCATGTTCCCACAATTGGGCGCTCCGATTGGTTTTATTCTTGCCACAGGTTCATTCCTTATTTTAGGTGCGCTGATGTCTGAGCAAGACTTTATGACATGGGGCTGGCGCATCCCGTTTATTTCGAGTGCCTTATTGGTGATTGTCGGTTTATGGATTCGCTTAAAACTGCATGAAACGCCTGCCTTCCAAAAAGTGTTGAATAAACAAAAAGAAGTCAATGTGCCATTTATTCAGGTCTTTAAAAAACACGCTAAAATGTTAGTGCTCGGTACAATCGCTGCAATTTGTACCTTTGTGGTGTTTTATCTGACTACGGTATTTGCCTTGCAATGGGGCACCAAACAACTGGGTTATTCACGTGAAGAATTCTTAAAACTTCAACTACTAGCCACATTGTGTTTTGCTGCTTTTATTCCCCTCTCAGCCGTTTTAGCCGAAAAATTTGGACGTAAAACCACCTCTATCGCAGTGTGCATCATCTCTGCAATTTTTGGCTTATTTTTTGCCGATATGCTTGCTTCAGGCAGCACGTGGATTGTATTTATTTTCCTGTGTATTGGCTTGGCAATTATGGGACTTACTTACGGGCCCATTGGTACAGTATTGTCTGAAATTTTCCCAACATCTGTACGCTATACAGGCTCCGCACTCACCTTTAACTTGGCGGGTATTTTTGGCGCATCGTTTGCCCCACTCATTGCCACCAAACTTGCCACCACTTATGGCTTGGCTGCAGTTGGTTATTATTTAAGTGCAGCATCCATCTTGTCTTTAATCGCATTTTTAATGATTCGAGAAACCAAGCATGATGATGTAAACAATCAAATTTAAGCGCAAAAATTGCATCAAAAAACCAGCCTCGGCTGGTTTTTTTCATGTAGGCGATGGTGACGGTGCTTACAATAATTCAATAATATCAATCGTGGGCGGCACACCAAAACGAAAAGGAACACCGACCATTCCTGTCCCTACAGTCACAAATACATCGGCATGATCATGGCGATATAACCCCTTTTTATGCCCTAAAATAGATACTTTTTTCATCACATAATCGGTCAGCCACGGCAGTTCAACCTGCCCACCATGGGTATGTCCTGCCAACATCAACGGACGTGTCGGCAATTTTGGCACCATATCCACTGTATCGGGGTTATGTGATAACAACACCCACGGCTTATCCTGAGGTAAATCGGGCATATAGCGCATGTCGGTTTTACCTGCCCATAAATCGCCAATACCGAGCAAACGAAACTCATCAAACTCGACAATTCTACCTTCAATATCAATCACGTTATTTTGTTCTAAAGCCGTTTTTAACAGCTCTTGAATGGGCGGGCCAGGATACTGCTCATCATGATTACCATTTACCGAATATACAGGCGCACAAATTTCTTTTAATACCGCCAATTCTTCGACCAATTTATTTTCAGGCTCATAAGTCCAGTCGCCTGCTACAACGACAATATCGGGGTTTTGCAAATTGAGTTTTTTCACAATTTGCTTCAATTGACGCTCATGCCCAGAAAACAAGCCAATATGTAAATCTGCAATTAAAGCAATTTTGACAGGCTTTAATAAACGGCGATCTGCATGAATTTGATATTTGGTAGTTTTGACTTGAATCAAATGCGGTTCAATAAAACGCGCATAGCTCAACACAGCACTGACTAAAAATACAAAAATCGCTTCGTGGATGGAGTAATAGCCCTGAATACCCGCATAAACACTAAAAAAAACCAAAGGCGGCAACAGGTAAGACAAATAAAATGCCAACAAATGCACAAAGGCCTTAAACGGGTGAATGGTTTCTGTATTGGCCTGACTGCGCCATGCTTGCGAAACTGCCCACAGCGCCAAAATTGCCATACCCATATAGAAATACAACACGACTGAATCGTTATCCCACATATTTATTCTCTATTACTTCATACTTCTGCTATTCAATGCTGCGCTAAACCCAGATGTCGCATTTAACCCACACACGTCATATATCTGTATTGTCATATTTATCTTTTCATAGCTGACAATTATACTCAAACCCTATTTTTAACTTATTTGCTCCTCGTGCTAAAAAGGAATTTAATTTGGCAAACCGCAGCTCATCCGCTCCATTTCAAAATATTCGGCACAACGTCTTGTGGCTGAGTTGCGCCTTCGTTTTGACACTCTCAGGCTGTAGCACGCTGCCCAAACAGATTGAACATCCGATCCAGATGGCGTTTGAAACCCCAACCGATCAAACCAGTTTGGCCAAAATTGTACTGCCGCTACGCGAAAAATATCCGCAGCTTACGGGTTATCATGTCCTGTATGATCCGCTCGAAGCCCTAGCAGCACGTATCTATCTGATTAATAAAGCAGAAAAATCTTTAGATTTACAATATTATATTTGGGATAACGATAAAATTGGCGCGCTTGCACTACACGCCATTATTCGTGCGGCAGATCGTGGGGTGAAAGTCCGCTTATTGGTCGATGATAACAATGCCAAAAAAATGGAAGGCATTTATCTCGCGCTCGATCAACACGTCAACATCGACATCAAACTGTATAATCCATATCGCTTTCGACATTATCGTGCCATGGACATGATTTTGGATTTGAAGCGTATTAACCGTCGTATGCACAACAAAAGCTTTATTGCCGATAACCAAATTTCTCTGATTGGTGGGCGCAATATGAGCAATCAATACTATAACGTCAGCGACAATTATCAATTTTCTGATGTCGATGTGATGTTAGTCGGCTCGGCTTCGGATGAAATTATTCACTCTTTTGATGAATACTGGAATGATGACTATGCTTATTCAGTCAAGCAATTGGTCAATCCACAACATTACACCTTGCGTTATGAAAGCTTAAAACAGCAATTAGAACAGCACGATCAAGAAGCCACCGTACAAAATTATTTAGATTTGGTGACTCGTTCTAAAGCGATTGAACAGTGGATGACGCGTAGTATTAAGTTCGATTGGGTCAGTGCTGAAGTGGTCAAAGATGCGCCGAGTAAAATTAAAGACCGCGCCTCAAAAGAAGAACATCTCAACTTTCAATTGCTGACGCATTTAGAGAAGCCAAGCAGTAGTGTCGATATTATTTCTGCGTATTTTGTCCCTGAACAATCGGGGGCAGAAAAACTAAAAGACTTGGCGGATGATGGCGTTCAGGTACGCGTACTGACCAACTCCTTTAAAGCCAACGATGTTCCTGTGGTGCATGCTTTTTACGCCAAATATCGAGAAGATTTATTGGCAAATAACGTGCAGCTGTATGAGTTTTTGGCGCGACCTGAAATGGAAAACCTAAACACACATACGCACGAAATTTCCAAAAAAGCCAAAGTCAGTATGAAAGGTTTAAGCCGTTCTAGTTTACATGCCAAACTCATGGCATTGGATGAAAAACAGGTATTTATTGGTTCGTTTAATTTTGACCCACGCTCGGCATATTTAAATACTGAAATTGGAGTAATTTTAAATAGTCCACCATTGGCTCGCGCAGTTCACCAGACCATGGATGTCAATTTATCCAAATATGCTTATAAACTGGTTTTAGATGCGCAACAAAACATTCAATGGCAGATGAAAAATCCACAAGGCGAAACTCAAATTCTAAAAAAAGAACCAGGGATGAAATGGTATCAACGTGCGGCAATGAAAATTACCTCATGGCTGCCAATTGAAGGCTTTATGTAGCAACATAATATTGAAGCTGTTGGATGATGACCATTATTCTTAAAAAAATGTGATGTGCTTAGGCTATCTTTAACATGAAGATGCGCCTAAGCATGTTTTATGATGTCAGCACTTGTGGTTTTAATACCTGACGATGCAACTCAGCCAAACCTTCTGTCATGCGTTCCTGTACCACAGCAGTTAAAGATTCAATATCGTGCCCTTCTACCACAATTGCAGGTAACGCCATTAAATGCGCTGTCACTTTCGGCATTTCCAAAACATCTTTCACATGATCAACAAAGGTCATGTCATTAATAAACGGCGCAACAGTATCTAACTCACCTTGCTGATTTACATAACAAATCAGACAAATTTGCACAGGTCGTTTGGCTTCAATTGCTGCCCCTAAAATACGACCATGCACTTTTTTAATTTTGCTTCCATCTGACGTGGTCGCTTCAGGAAAAAATAATACAGGAATATCTTGTTTTAAAAATTGCGTGATTTGTTCACGAATTTTGACTGAATCGCCAGAGCCACGCTTAATAAATAGCGTCCCCCCACCTTTGGCTAACTTACCCAATAACGGCCATTTTTCAATTTCAGCTTTGGCCAGAAAAAATACCCGCGCACTAGAACCCAATACCGCTACATCTAACCACGAAATATGATTACTGACCCATAGCGCAGGGTCATGCGGAATTTCACCATGAATTTGCACTTCAATATTAAAAACTTTGCACAATTGACGGCAAAAATATTGCACATAGCGCGTATTGTTCGGGTTGTTGGTGTCTTTATACAATTGATGACGATAGACCAAATAAAACCCTTCACCAATCGCGCCAGCCGTTGCCAGAACTTTTTTGCTATACAAAGCAAGCTTTGCAAAACCATGAATTGGAGATGTGTGAGTTTCAACAGCTGGGTTCATAGGGTCATCACTAATTGTTAAACGCAAAACAACGTATAAAGGTCTATATTTTGCTCATTCTATACTGTTCAATCTGAACTTGCATTGATAATAAAAACCGAAACCTGCATGCAAACATGCGACTTTTGGCAAAATCTAAATAGATAAATTCTATATTGGGGTCATCCTTATAATTGAGTTTACATACGTTGATATAGCATCAAATCAGGGCGCAGGAAAAATCCAATCATCTATTTCCCTGCACAAACATTTTTTCTACTAGAATATAGCTTTAGCATGGAGATTGCGCTGAGTGGAAAATTTTGTGCCACATCAAGATGGCGAGCGTGTTGTACTGGTCAGTGTCGCTGTCCAAATTTTAGAAGACCTAGATGCCGAAGAATTTCAGCTCTTGGCTGAATCTGCGGGTGCAGAAGTTTTACAACACGTCCACACTCAACGTAGTAAACCCGATGCCAAACTCTTTATTGGCTCAGGCAAAGCCGAAGAAATTGCCGCATTGGTCAAAGAACACGACGCCAATTTGGTCATTTTTGATCATGCACTCAGTCCTGCACAGGCACGTAATTTAGAAAAAGTGATGCAATGCCGTGTGGTTGACCGTACCGAACTCATTTTAGATATTTTTGCTCAACGCGCCCGCACTTACGAAGGTAAATTACAGGTCGAATTGGCACAATTACAACATTTATCTTCACGTTTGGTGCGTAGTCGCAGCAACTTAGACAGTCAAAAAGGTGGTATCGGCTTACGTGGTCCTGGGGAAACCTTGCTTGAAACTGACCGACGCTTATTGCGTATTCGCATGGGACAACTAAAAACCAAACTCGATAAAGTCCGTCAAACCCGTGCACAAGGTCGTGTGGCTCGGCAAAAAGCCGCCATTCCTACCGTTTCATTGGTCGGTTATACCAACGCAGGCAAATCGACCTTATTTAATATTTTGGCGCAAAGTGATGTCTATGCTGCTGACCAACTGTTTGCTACGCTTGACCCTACTTTACGGCGTTTAGAATGGGATGGCATCGGACGTCTGGTATTGGCCGACACCGTTGGCTTTGTAAGAAACCTATCTCACTCTTTGGTGGAATCTTTTAAAGCAACTTTGGAAGAAACCTTAGAAGCCAGTTTATTGCTGCATGTGATTGATTCAAGCAGCCCCGATGTGTTGGAACAAATTGAAGCAGTCGAAGGTGTGCTAAAAGAAATTGGCGCAGATGTACCTATTTTGCGGGTTTACAATAAAATTGATGTCTCAGGCGAAACAGCCAAAATTATCTATGAAAAACCGCATCAACCTGACCGTGTCTATGTATCGGCACATTCAGGGCAAGGTTTAGACTTGTTAAAACAAGCCGTACATGAATGTTTGATGGGGCAAATTCAAAAGTTTGATCTTAAATTACAACCTGCTTATGGCAAACTGCGCAATCAACTGTATGCGCTCAATGTCATTCAGGCAGAACAGTACGATGATGAAGGTCAATTACATCTACAAGTCAGCATGGCACCACATAAACTGGAACAACTGATTAAACAGGCACATTTACCGATAGACGAAATTTTAGGTGCACAGGCAGAACAATTTAAACGTCCGCTTGAAGCATTTGAAATTGACGATCAGATCGGTTAAAACGTGATAAGTAAAATTTTAATGAAAGATCAAAAATGAGCAGGATAAAACATATCGATTGGCCAGCATGGATCGGCACACTCCTTTTGATTATTGTGTTTCGTGAAGCCTCTGTATGGATCATGACCCAATTTAATCACCCAGAATTAGGCAATTTAGTCGGTTTGCTCAGCCTGCTGGCGGTATTATTTACATGGCGCAAACTCAGTAAAATTCCTGCTCGTCTGGTCGATACCAACAACAAAATCATGAAAGAAAGTGCCTTTGCCTTTTTACCCATCAGCGCGGGTTCATTAATTATGCTCACGCACATGGGCAAACAAATTCCAATCTTCTTAATTGTGTTGTTTATCAGTACGCTGATCCCGCTTTGGCTGTATGCCAAAATGGCAAAACGCTGGCTTTAGGAGATTAAAATGCTGTCAATTCTATATGGTTTTTTAATCACTCTCGTTGCATATTTACTGGCAAAACCTTGCAACCAAAAAGTCCCGCAAATCCCTGTGATTGTCTTTGGCATGTGTTTTGTGTTGCTACTGTTGTATTTTTTCGGGATTCCATACGAAACTTACGTCGCACAAACCAACCCTTTGTTTAATCAATTATTGGGCTATGTGACAGTTGCACTCGCCATTCCTCTAGCAGCCATGCGTTATGACGATTTACCCCTCAAAGCGATTTTAGGTATTTTGTTCTTTGCCAGTCTTAGTGCTGTGGCGCTGCCGATGGGGCTTGCTTATGCGCTACATATGTCCAGTGCCGATATTATGGCATTTGCCACCCGTGCAGTGACCACGCCTATTGCCATTAATATCGCCACGCTTTTGGAAGCCCCAATTCAACTGGCAGTCTTGATTGTGATTTTATCGGGTGTTGTAGGTGCTGCTTTCTCACCTTTTATTTTAAGACACATCAATGATGAACGTGCCTCTGGTTTGGCTCTAGGTCTGGCTGCGCATGCAATTGGTACCGCCCAAGCTTGGCAACGAGGTAGCGTAGCTGGACGTTATGCCGCCTTTGGTATGGCCGTCAATGCAGTATTTACCGCAGTATGGCTGCCAACTTTTATACTGTATTTACAAAAAATGTGACTGAGCAATCACTTATTTAGACTTGTCGAGTTTTAACTTTCTTTTTACTATGAAATATCCAGTTAGCCAAAAACAAGGAACATTGAACATGGTCAAGATGAAACTCACCGTTGCCTTAATCTGCTCAGCGTTAGGAAGTTTTGCGCTAGCTCAAGATATTACGGGTACTTGGAAAAATATTGATGACAAAACAGGTTCATCAAAAGCAATTTTAGAAATTCGTCAGGAAGCCAATGGCACCTATACGGCTAAAATTGTCAAAGTTACCCCTCGTCCTGGCTACACCCCTAAAGATACCTGTGTCAACTGTCCTGCGCCTTATACCAACCAACCTATTTTAGGAATGGATATACTTAAAGGCTTAAAACATACAGGTGGTACTAACTTCTCTGGTGGAAAAATTATTGACCCATTAAACGGCAATATCTACAGCACCAAAGCCAAATTAAGCAGCAATGGTAAACGTCTGACCATGCGTGGTTATGTGGGCGTATCTGCTTTAGGACGTAGCCAAACTTGGATTAAAAGCGACTAATTAATTGCTTCACTTTTCACTTAAAATGCCACACGTTCGTGGCATTTTTTATTGGTTTTCTTACATTTTAGTCGCAACTTTAAGATTAATTTTTTCTCAAATCGCTTGACTCCTACCACAACTCGCTTTATATCTTGAATAAACCTCTGTGATCAATTTCGGCAATCAAAGGAACTGATATGAAGAAAAATTTACTGATAGGTGTATTTGCAAGCTTAATGTTCAGTGGCAGTTTATTTGCTGCAGACTTAACTGGAACTTGGCAAAGCATTGATGACAAAACTGGCTCACCTAAGGCTTTAATTGAAATTACCAAAGCGGAGAATGGTACGTTTACGGGTAAAATTGTCAAAGTCACACCACGTGCAGGCTACACCCCTAAAACCATTTGTGTCGATTGCCCTGCCCCATATACCAATAAACCACTCGTCGGCTTAGAAATTATTAAAGGTTTACAACATGTGGATAACAACAACTATGCCAACGGGCGTATTCTTGATCCACTTGCAGGCAAAATGTATAGCTTAAAAGGACGTCTTGCTGCCAACGGTAAACGCCTAACCTTGCGTGGTTACGTCGGAATTTCAGCCATTGGTCGGACACAAACGTGGATTCGCCAACAATAAGCGAGTAATTGTGTCTCATCGGTCATTTTTTCTGGATACTCGGGACTTTGTGTCCGTTAATTCACAGATTAGACTAGCCGCAAAGACCGAGTAAGGGAAATAAAATGATTCAGAAATTGGCTTTAGGAATAGCCGTCATCTTCGGCAGTCTAAGCACTTTGGCGATGGCACAAGATTTAGCAGGAACTTGGCAACAAATTGATGATAAAACAGGCTCACCCAAAGCTGTCATCGAAATTCGTAAAGAAGCCAATCAAACCTATACGGGTAAAATTGTGAAAGTAACCCCGCGTCCGGGTTATACCCCACGTGAACTTTGTAATAAATGCCCTGCGCCTTATACCGACCAACCTATTTTAGGGATGGATATTTTAAAAGGCTTACAACAAGTCAAAAACAGCAACAATTACGAAAAAGGACGCGTAATTGATCCATTGGCAGGTCGTATTTACGATGCAAAAATTCGCCTCAACTCAACAGGTAAACGTTTAACTTTACGTGCTTATATGGGTGTATCTACACTAGGTCGCAGTCAAACTTGGATTCGAATTCAATAAAATTCAAGATAAAAAATAGCCACCTCAATAGGTGGCTATTTTCATTTCATCATCACATTTTTAAATTTTAAAGATGAATGTTATTACCATTCTGCCAGCGGATTATCCGCTGCAAACAATTGCTGATCTTCCAAACGATAAGCCACAAGCTGATTGCCCCACACACAACCGCCATCCACATTTTGAATATTGTCGGCTACCGTTTGTCCCTGCAATGCTGCCCAATGACCAAATACGATTTGATGTGTTTGCGCAGCTAAAGATGGATATTCAAACCACGGTTTAAAACCTTCTGGCATCGGATCATCTAAGGCATCTTTAAAGCTGAATTCCAAACCACCCTGTGCATTGGCTAAACGCATACGGGTCAAATAGTTGGTAATACAACGTAAACGCGCATGTCCCGTTAAATCATCCGACCAAACTGTAGGTTCTGCCCCATACATTTCCTTAAAAAATGCATCCACCACAGCAAAATCTTCATGCCCAATGACCGCTTCGACTTCTTTAGCATAGGCTGCTGTTTGTGCAGCATTCCAAATATGGGGAATACCTGCATGGGTCAAAATCGTATTTCCATTCGGAAAAAGACACAAAGGCTGTTTGCGTAGCCAGTCAATTAAATCATCACTGTCAATCGCATCAATTACATCGCGGGTATTGTCTTGCTCTTTAATTTTCTTTAAGCCACGTGCGCCTGCTAACAGCGTCAAATCGTGATTGCCTAAAACTGTTGCTGCAACGCCGCGATCGACCAGTTTTTTAATAAAGCGCAATGCACCAATTGAGTTTTCACCACGTGCAACCAAGTCGCCAGCAAACCAGATAAAATCCTGATCAGGGTCAAACTGTATTTCTTTAAGTAACAGTTTCAGGGCTTCAAAGCAGCCCTGTACATCGCCAATCACATAGTTGTATCGAATTTCTGCCATTAACTCACCATTTGATCTGCCAATGCGACAAATGCTTCCAAACTTAAAGTTTCAGGACGTGCCATTGGGTCTACCCCTGCACGCTCAAATGCATCTTCAGCCAACATGCCTTTTAAGCTATTACGTAAAGTTTTACGACGCTGGGTAAAAACATGCGACACCAAACGTGCCAATGCCTTTTCATCTTTGGCAATAATTGGTTTGGTTGCATAGGGTTCTAAGCGAAATACAGCAGAAGTCACTTTAGGCGGTGGGTTAAATGCACCAGGCGGCACTTCAAACAAGAAGGTTGGCTTGCAGTAATATTGCATCATCACCGACAAACGCCCATATTCTTTGGTGTTTGGCGATGCGGTAATACGATCCACCACTTCTTTTTGCAGCATAAAGTGCATGTCTTTGACTTTGTCGCCAAATTCTAAGAGATGGAACAATAACGGAGTCGAAATATTGTAAGGCAAGTTCCCGACCACACGTAAAGGACGGCCTTCAGCAAATAATTCACTAAAATCGTATTTCAGGGCATCACTTTCAACAATAGTCAAGCGTTCGGGATGCGGTACACGCCCTGGCAAGCCTGCAGCCAAATCACGGTCTAACTCCACTACAGTCAAGGCATCACACTCACCAATTAAAGGTGAGGTCAATGCAGCCAAACCCGGCCCAATCTCGACAATATTATCACCCGGACGTGGGTTAACAGAGCGTACAATTTTGGCAATCACACGTTGGTCATGTAAAAAGTTTTGACCAAAGCGTTTACGAGCCTGATGCCCTTCTTCCTTTGGGTTTAGGGCATTAATTTGATACATAAAGATTTCCAAGCTGAGATTATGAACGTGCTAAATCCAGCGCTAAATCGACAGCAACATGCAAGCTAGAACTTTTCGCAAGTCCTGTACCTGCGAGGGAGAGCGCTGTGCCGTGATCGACTGAAGTGCGAATAAACGGTAAGCCTAAAGTAATATTAATTGCTTCACCAAAGCCCTGAGATTTTAACACAGGTAAACCCTGATCGTGATACATCGCCAATACTGCATCAGCATCTTTTAAATTTTCAGGGGTAAACAACGTATCTGCAGGCAAACTCAGGCTTAGGTTTTCCCCACGGTTACGGTAATTTTGCAGCACAGGATTAATGACTTCAATTTCTTCCATGCCTAAATAACCGTCTTCACCCGCATGTGGATTCAAACCACACACCAACACTTTAGGATGCTCGATCTTAAATTTACTTTTTAAATCATGCAGCAAAATATCAATCACCTGCTGCAAACGGGTTTTGCTAATCGCATCTGCGACTGCACGTAACGGTAAATGCGTTGTTACGAGGGCAACACGTAGCGTTTTAGTCGCCAACATCATCACCACACGTTCTACACCTGCAAACTCCTGATAATATTCAGTATGTCCACTAAACGAAATGCCCGCTTCATTAATAATCGATTTTTGTACTGGCGCTGTCGCAACACCGACACTTTTACCCGTCATGGCATACGATGCAGAACGACGTAATTGCTCTAACACATAAGCCGCATTTTGAGCATTTAAATGACCAAGTTGTACCTCTGCGGCCAAGGGCACATGTTCAACATACAACTGCCCCACTGCAGCTGCGTGCTGCTGACCTAAATATTCAATCAATTCGACTTTTTGGTTTAGAATTTCGGCACGTTGTTGTAATAATTGATGATCTGCCAATACCACAATTGGACGCTCATCCACTCGGTCTGCCAAACTCAAGCAAATATCAGGTCCAATCCCTGCGGGTTCACCACTGGTGACATATAAAGGTCGCATAAATGCTCAGTCCAGATTTATCTAAGGATAATTAAAGTATAGCGCCATCTTAGTTGATTGTTTTATTTCCAGTCCAAGATAAATCGAGTCTGCAAAATCCCTTGCACATGCGCCCATTCAGAAATAGCGGTAACAGCAACACCCAATAACAGCCCCATCATCAATATTTTTTGTGATTTTTTCAGCACCTCCCGATATTGGGTGTCTGCTAAACACAGCAAAATGATTCCACCAACGCCATACAATAAAAATGGGAAAAGTGCTAAATGGAAAAAAATTGAATACAGCAATAAGATGCTAAACACATCCACACCATATACAGCACCCAATACTACAAAAGCCAGCATATAGACACTGAGTAATGTAATAAAACATCCAGCAATAAATTTAATGAATTTTGAAGTAGGTAGATCAGACTGCTGCTGTATTTCTGATTGCAAATCTTGCGACATCCTATCCCCCCTTTTGTTTCAATATTGTCTGCTAAAAACTTTACTTATAACCCTATAAAGGCGATTTAAAACAGCATAAATCTAGGCTTTTAATGTTGAATGTTACAAATTTATTCAACTTTTCTTTTGTATTTAAGCTCGCTAAAATATAGCGCTTAAAATGTGACATTTCCATTGTGGTTCTAGTTAATTTCAGGTAGAATTCGGACTCCTTTTTGTTTGGACAGCTTCCATAGTCCAAACCAACTATAATAGGTAGTGGTTTAATGAAAACTCTCAGCGCTAAGCCAGCTGAAGTTCAACACGACTGGTACGTTGTTGATGCTTCTGGCAAAACTCTAGGTCGCCTTGCGACAGAAATCGCTCGTCGTTTACGCGGTAAGCACAAAACTTCTTATACTCCTCACGTTGACACTGGTGACTACATCGTTGTTATCAATGCTGAGCAAGTTCAAGTGACTGGTAACAAATCACTTGATAAGAAATACTATCGCCACACTGGTTTCCCTGGTGGTATCCGTGAAACTAATTTCGAG
The DNA here is from genome assembly GCF_013418015.1 of Acinetobacter sp. YH12211. Lineage (NCBI taxonomy): Bacteria > Pseudomonadati > Pseudomonadota > Gammaproteobacteria > Moraxellales > Moraxellaceae > Acinetobacter > Acinetobacter sp. YH12211. The sequence goes on along the minus strand of NZ_VPCW01000036.1, from coordinate 2,820 downwards.
AAATTAGTTGCTCACAAACCAGAAGAAATCTTCCAACGCGCTGTAAAAGGCATGTTGCCAAAAGGTCCTCTTGGTTATGCTATGATCAAGAAAATGAAAGTGTACGCTGGTGCTGAGCATCCTCACACAGCTCAACAGCCACAAGTTTTGGACATCTAAGGGATACAGCACATGGCTACTAATTATGGTACAGGTCGCCGTAAGACCGCAACTGCACGTGTTTTCTTATCAGCTGGTACAGGTAAACTCGTAATTAACAACCGTACTCTTGAGCAATATTTCGGTCGTGAAACTGCTCGTATGATCGTACGTCAACCGTTAGAACTTCTTGAAGCTACTGACAAATATGACCTTTACATCACTGTTGCTGGTGGTGGTATTGGTGGTCAAGCTGGTGCTATCCGTCACGGTATTACTCGTGCATTGATCGCATCCGACGACACTTTAAAACCTGCTCTTCGTCAAGCTGGTTTCGTTACTCGTGATGCTCGTGAAGTTGAACGTAAGAAACTTGGTTTACGTAAAGCACGTAAACGTCCACAATTCTCTAAACGTTAATTCGTTTACCGAATCGGACACAAAAAGCCTTGGATTCTCCAAGGCTTTTTTATTTGCATAACAACACCAAGATATACGGTTCAGCCAAAATCTACACTTTAGCTACTTATAAAACCCAATCAGCAGCTCAATAAATATCTCATACACTTTTGTCAGGTTTGCTGCGTGATTTTAGTCGCCAAGTCTAGTATCCTATTCTATTCATTTGGTTTTATTTCGGATTATGTCAGTCGAAAACGCACCTTTACAAGGCATCACCCTCTATAGTCATGCAGACGACTTTCGCTCACATTGGATTCGTTACGTTCTTGCCGAAAAACAAATCAAATATCAACTGATTCTTGTCGATCATGAGGATGAAGACCTCGCTAGTCTCAATCCCTACAATCAATTGCCCATATTATTAGAAAATGATCTCAAATTATTCAATAGCAGCATAATTTCAGAATATCTAGATGATCGTTATCGACAAAATAAGCTCTATGCCGATGCCCCTATGCCACGCGCAGAACAACGTCAATATATCTGGCGCTTTGAGCACGATTGGTTCAAGCTCGCCGATGACATGCTGCGCCACCCTGACAGCTTAAATAGCCAAGCACAACGTACAGCACAAAAACAATTACGTGATACACTCATTTCACTCACACCACTGTTTCAACATTATCCTTTTTTTATGTCTGAAACATTTAATATTTTAGACTGCATGCTAGCACCATTATTTATACGACTCAAAGCCATGGGCATTGAGCTACCCAAACAACACTGTAGACCTATTTTTCTCTATTGCCAGCGTATTTTTAATCGCCCTGCATTTTTAAAATCGATGACCTTGCAGGAAAAAAATCGCTATCAGGAATTTTTAATTCATACTTAAAGAGCACATTATGTCTGAATCTGAAATCGACTTAAGTCCAACCCGTCCCTACTTAGCTCGCGCAATTTATGAATGGATTTGTGACAACCAACTCACGCCACATTTATTGGTCGATGCTACACAGCCGAATACGCTTGTTCCTGAACAATTTATTCAGGATGGTCAGATTGTCCTAAATATCGTTCCACATGCAGTGCATGCCTTACACATGAGCAATGATGCAATCACCTTCTCTGCACGCTTTGGTGGCGTATCACGCGACTTATATGTACCTATGAATGCCGTCGTAGGTATCTATGCAAGAGAGAATGGACAAGGCTTATTCTTTGATCCAAGTGAGTATGCACATATCCAAAATGATCAAGATGCTTTAGAATCAAAGACTGAAGAAAAAACCGAACAAACTAAGAAAAAACCAAGCCTTAGATTATTAGATTAAAACAATGGAGTAGTGAATGGCTTTTGATTTAGTACAATATTTTGCAGCGCAGATTAAACTTCAAAAGCCCTCGCTTTTGAAACAATATAATGCTGTTGATCGCGACCAATATATTCAAGAAATCAATGCGCTGAGCTTAGGCAAACTGGTCAGTCTGTGGCGAGAAGACAACCAAAAACTTTATCAAGAAATTGATCATCAAGATGAATTATATATTCAGGAAATTGCACGTCGACTCACCACATCTCCACACAATCAGTCACCTCTCTCCAAAACTGAGCTTGAACAGAATATTAGTGAAGTCTTAGCCTTACAACTCACAGAGCTCAAGCAATTGGATCAAACCGGTAATTTTGGCAATAAAGGTCTAGGTGAATTATTGCTAGGTCAAATTGAACATTTATCCGGTCAAGCGGATGATTGGGTTTGGTCAACAAACGATCTAATAGAGTTAAAAGGTTCTAAACCAATTCCTCAAGAAGAGCTATCATTAGAGGCATCAATGAAGGAGTTTAATCAAATGGTACAACAACATACCCACGATGATCATCAAAATATTGAGCCTGTAGAAGCAATTGTACCCACTTGGTCTAAAGTACTAGAACCTATCGTTGCGATTGCGATTTTAGCAATTCTATGGTGTTCCGTTACTCAATTATTCGCTTAAATCAATCTTCTATCTAAGCCGTAATAAAACCATCATCATCTGATGGTTTTATTTTGCCTTCACTTTTATGTTTCCTTTCTTTTTATAATTTTATTTTTCTAACTTTATTTTCTTTTCCACATAAAAAACACCCCCAACATTTGTTGAGGGTGTTTGAATAATGAGCTGGCGATGACTTACTCTCACATGGGTAACCCCACACTACCATCAGCGCGAAGAGGTTTCACTTCTGAGTTCGGGAAGGGATCAGGTGGTTCACTCTTGCTATGGTCGCCAGCA
>NZ_VPCW01000035.1:0-18801 GCF_013418015.1 Acinetobacter sp. YH12211 | reverse complement strand
CAAACTCTTCAGTTAAAATCATTTTGAAGCTTTAATCTAAACTTCCAAATCTGGCTCATCAATTTTCTGACTTAAATTTCGCTCAAATAAACTTCGAGTAATTTAAACCAATCAATCAATGAAATATGTTCGATCAATCAATCAGTAAAAATCCACACAAGTTGTTCTTCATAATCTCTTAATGATCTTCTCGATGCTTCGTCAGCATCAAGCTAGGTCGGCTATATTACGCTTTATTTCTAAAGTGTCAACTGGTAATTTAAATTATTTTAAACTTTCTTTCTAAAACTCAACTTAACCATTTTCAATCAAGTCATTGTTTTATCAGAAGTTTTAATCTTCATCACCGCCGATGGATGTGCATTATAGGGCAAATATTTCGCCATGCAACCCCTCTTTTTAAGTTTTATCAGTTTTTTAGTCCGAACGGTTAATTATTCAGCAAAATACTTCACTTTTCCACAAAATACTGTTTATTTCTTTTTCTTGATCATAAAAGGTTCAGGATTCATAACTACATCTGGCATTTTTTCTGGCTGATCATGTTCCTGCCATTTCAGTGCGCGGCAGTCGATATATTCACAATAGCCTCCTTCTCCTTGTTGTTGATCGCCATTTATAGCCAACTGATATTGAAAACTTCCGACATAACCTGCTGCAGCCCCAAATTTAAAATCACCACGACTCTGCGCCTGTAAATGAATTGAGGTGCCATCTTCATCTTGATAACGCCATTCAAACTCACGTGGCAAATACATACACTGACCTGTTGGCGTTTTTACTTTTGGATAAACCCGTTCAATATTAAATTGTACTTGCCCATCAAATACCCGAGTTTGCTCCGTGTTCGCATTTCGCAGATAGATTCGAGATTGCAAAATTCGATTCAACACATCACGACTTTGTAGCAATATCATTTGTTGCTGATGATTCAGATTAATCACTTGATAGCAAAAAAATGCCACAGCGAAATAAGGAAACTGGATTGAGCGGGCAAACTCAAAACTACCCAATTGCTCAATCTGAAAATGCTGATCTTTATAGCGCACACTACCCTGACACTGACACAACAAAGACCAATGTTCTGCCAAATTCATTCGCAATTTAGTGAAATATGAAATTGTAGAGCTTGTGGTGATCTTTAAATCAAAGCTAAGTTCGCTATCTTCACGTTGAATATGAAATTGCGGAAAGTGTCCAGTAATGCGCTCTTTATTGGCAAACTGAAAATACTCTGCAGTAAATACGCAATCATGTTGTATTGAATAATGATTGGACTGCCCCACCATGTGTGGGCTGCTACTACAAAGAATACTGGCTGTGTCTAAAGCTGAGGTTGTAATCACATTTTCAGGGCGCAGCATTGCGGTATTTAGGCTGCCCAATAAACCAATAAAGTTGAGATAATGTAAGGGTGCAGGCAAATTAGGAAGAATTAAGCCCTGATAGATAAATTTATAATGATGTTTTGGGGCGTGATAAGGCAGTTTGGCGGTTGCCGCAGGAGTTTGATTGAGTTGTTTGGAACGATCGAGAAAATCTTGAAACAGCTGCATATCAAACTCCTTGTGAGTTGATGCTTTTATGAAAGCTTAATTAACTCACTGCATTTTTTCTTGCCATAAAAGTGGTCACAAAACCTGAAAGTGCATAAATAATTGAAATCACTAAAATTCCAACAGGAATATTATAAGTCATGGCTGCAAGGATAAATACTGCGATTGGCAATACAAAAAACGGCACACGCTTACGATCAAAGGTTTTAAATGAATAATATTTAATATTGGAAATCATCAACAATCCTACTGCAATAATAATCACAGCATTGAGGATTTGTAGACCAATTTCACGAATATCATACAGTTCAGGAAAATCCCGTCCTACCCAAACCAGCGACACGATAATCAGCGCAGCCAAAGGACTTGCAACACCAATAAAGTAGCGTTTATCGACCACACCAATTTGCACATTAAAACGCGCCAAACGGAATGCGGCACAAGCCGTATAAACAAAGCAAGCCGCCAAGCCGATACGACCTAAATCATGCAAACTCCAGCTATACATCAAAATCGCAGGTGCAACACCAAAGGCGAGCATATCGGATAATGAATCAAACTGTTCGCCAAATGGACTTTGCGCACCAATCGCACGTGCCACACGACCATCTAAACCATCAAACAATGCTGCTAGAAAAATGGCATAAATCGCTTGGCTAAATTCGCCATTCATACTGGCAATAATGGAGTAAAAACCCGACAGCAAGGCTGCCGTGGTAATCAGGTTTGGCCACAGATAGATACCACGACGTTTCACCTTTTGCCCTTCACGGGTATGTTCTTCTTCCACCACTTCAAATGTAATTCCGTCATGCTCAAGATCACGGGAACTATATTCTCCTTCGGGTTTGGATGTGTTTGTCATTATTTTGTGTCCTAACTGTAACCTGAACGTCTATTTAAATTTTTTATTCGCCAACTAACCAACGCACTGCAGCATGTCCACCATGTTCTTGCATACGCAAGTGCGGGAACAACCATTGCAGGGCTTCATCTGCATCTTCAGAGAATTTCCATGGTGGATTAATCACCAATAAACCACAACCGTTTAAGCCCACAGGAGTATCGTCAGGCCACACACAAATTTCACAAATGAGTTGACGGCGAATACCTGTTTTAAACATTTTCTTTTCAAAACGTTCAATCATGGCGCGGTCTTTAATTGGATACCACACCGCAAATACGCCTGTTGGCCATTTTTTATGTGCAGCTGCCAATAATTCAACCAACTGAGGGAAATCTTTACGTTCCAATTCATACGGTGGATCAATCATCACCAAACCGCGTTTTTCTTTTGGTGGAATGACGCCCAATAAACCTTCGTAAGCATCACGCTCATGTAAACCTGCGCGTTTGTCACGAATGTTATGACGCAATTGCTGGAATACATCGCGCTGCATTTCAAAAATAGTTGCTTTGTCGATGTCACGCATACCTTGTAAAGCAAACCATGGCGAACCGGGATATGCACCTTGCCCATCCGTTTCACGCATTGCTTCAACCAGTTTTAAATACTGCTGTACGCCTTCTGGTGCCTGACGTTTGATTGAATCATCTAGTTTCACTAAACGATGAATACCATTTAAAAATTCGCCCGATTTTTGTGCAGGTGCTAAAGATAAGTCATATTTACCCGCACCGCCATGTGTATCGACATAGCGATAAGGTTTATCTTTGGCATTTAAACGTGTCAGAATTTGCAGCAATAAAACATGCTTCATGACATCGGCAAAGTTGCCCGCATGGAAATGGTGACGATAATTCATGTTTGGTTCATTCCTAAAATCAACCGACATTTTAGCATGAAAAAAAGTTTCATTCAGGAGCTTGTATTCCTCTAAAATAATCAGCTTGTCTTGCATTTTGTCTGAGTATCTATTTTATGGACGCCACACTGCTTCCAAAATCTTGGAATATTGATCAAATTCTTGAAGATTTAGATTTGCATGGTTTTGCTATGCTGGATGATGCCTATTCACCTGAATATCAACAACAGGTTCTAGCAGAGTGTAGTCAAAATTTAGATCAATTTCATGAAGCAGCCATACAAAATGGTGTGATCAGCAAAATTCGCAGTGATCATATTTTATGGATTCACGAAGATTTAAGCTTTGCCCAACAACATACCCAAACCCTTTTGGCTTTGGCTGAACAATTCAATCAGGCATTTTATTTAGGGATTCGTGAGGTCGAAGCACATTTTGCCAGCTACCAAGCAGGTTCTTTTTATGCCTTGCACCGCGATAACCCACAACAAAAAAATGATCGGGTGATTTCTGCTGTCTATTATTTACACCCTGAATGGCAGACAGATTGGGGTGGACAACTACGTTTACAAGACAAACATGGAGCATGGCAAATTATAGAACCACGCCCAAATCGGATTGCAATTTTCCAAAGTGATTTATTGCACGAAGTTTTGCCTGCGACACAGCAACGTCTTTCCATTACCGCATGGCTACGCAGCGGCAATCAACTTTGGTAAAAACAGACCGCATTTTTCAGACTATTGGCTTTAAAACTGTAAATTTGCCCCGATGTAGAGCAAATATTGCTATCAGGAATTCACCCATGCGCAACTCGACTCAACAGCTTATTCAACGTATTGGGGAAACCGACCAACTTTTTTTACAAGGCAATACGCCTGAATTGGCATTAGAACGTGCCGATTTACGCTTACAATTGGTGAGTTTGAGCGAGTTACGCCAAGAACAGATTTACTTTTTGCAAGAAGCCATTGTGCTGTTGGAACAAGGTCGGATTGAATTTGAAGAAATACCGTTGACGCTGTATATCAACTTGTCTTTGCATTTAGCCAAAGCCTATATGATGTATTTTGAGCTGACCCGCGATGCAAAATACGCCTTAATTACTCAACAAATTTTAAAAGCCATGACTCATTATGCACATGGAGATATTTTCTTTTTCTTGGCCTATGCCAGTGCCAGTAAAAATGAAAGCGCACTGTGTCGCCACTGGTTAGGTAAGTACAGTAAAACTGCCGAATTTGATTTGGAACTCTTACAAATTCACCCTGCTTTTAACGCCTATCAAACAGAAGTCTGGTTTAAACAAATTCTCAAAAGCAGAATGCATTAAAAAAACGCCTCAGAACGTTCTGAGGCGTTTTTTTATACTAAAAATATTAAAGATGATAATGACTTGAACCTAAACAGCTTGTAAACGATAAGCATCTAAATGTAATTGTTGATTGAGTTCATCAATCCAAATGGCCCAATCATCGTCTTGTACCAAATGACTGATTAAAAATTCACGTTGTGATTTATTCCAAAACGGCGCTTCATGTAAATTAATATGTGCAGGTAATTGATGCGTACGTACATACAATTCAATGGCTGCAGGGCTGCTGGCTAAACCGAGTTGGCTGAATAACATGGCTAATGATGGAGTATTTTGCATGAGCACCTTGCCCCCTTTTATTAGTTTCGTTGTAATTCCTTATTCAACCAACTTATAACACTTTGTATAAAAAACCCAGTCTTCCGACTGGGTTTGTTGTATCTTTTTGTGAGCACGCAGTTTACTGGCGCTTTTTAGATGAAAAGTATTTGATTTAACTTAAAAACTTTTAACTTAAATACCGATTAAACACTCGGATGTTGATCACTATGTAATTGCTCATTTAAGGTTTCAATCACAATGGCCCAATCATCATCTTTTTTCCAATGGCTTTGCAAAAATTGGCGCTGCCCTTCCGTCCAAAACTCGGCACAGTGTAATTTGGTTTCTGCAGGTAATTGATGCTCACGAATAAATTGATCAATTGCTGCATCGTCAGCATCTAGACCCAATTGTTGAAATAACAGTTCTAAAGTCGGTTGTTGGTCAAACATGGCATCCTCCTTTGATTCGTCTTGTACTTTTAATGACCTTAACCTGCTTCGAGCCGCAATTCAGCAGCAGCCGAGTTGCAGCATGTTATTTTTTGTACGATGCGATATACCTAAAGCATCCCACTCAATATTCTTAACACGATGACAGGCAACAAAAAAGCCAGTCAATGTAAACCGACTGGCTTTCATCTACTTAAATTAAAAGTTAGCAACCTGTTAGTTTTTCAGGCTGTGGCTTTTCATTTGGAAAGAAGATTGGGCGCAATTTCACACCAATGGCATTCCCCATAAATGCAAATACTAGCCATAACCAACCATGCACACTGCCCGAAGCAATTCCGCTAAAGTATGCGCCAATGTTACAACCGTAGGCCAAACGTGCACCATAACCAAGTAATAAGCCACCTATAACAGCCGCAACCAGTGAACGGCGTGGAATATTAAAGTTCGGGGCAAATTTTCCAGCCAAACTTGCAGCAAGCAATGCACCCAACATAATGCCAAAATTCATCATAGAGGTGATGTCATGCCACAATGAATTTGCCAATGCTTTAGCATTGCCTGACTGCTGCCAATAATCCCAAGCGCTTACATCTACACCCGCAAAAACAGCAACTTTTGCAGCCCAAACTGCAAGCGCAGAAGTCACGCCCCACGGACGACCAGCCAATACCAAGGTAGCAAAATTCAGCAGCGTTAAAATAAGCCCACCCCAAATTAACGGCCAAGGACCTTTGAGGAAACGCTTCCAACCATGGTACTGACTTTGCGGCTCGACTTCTAAACTGCCATGACGTTTCTTTTCAAAAAACACGGTTGCGGCAGCAATCACAGCAAAAATAACAAAGCTTAGAATAAGTGCAGGAATCACCCCAAAACTTTCGACAATCGAGATTGGCGCCAAATGCGGCAGATTAAACCACCAATCTAAATGCGAAGTGGCAATCAGTGAACCTAAGCAGAAGAAAAATAGCGTAACCAACATACGCGCACTGCCACCGCCTACCGTGTATAGCGTACCCGATGCACAGCCCCCCCAACTGCATGCCAATACCAAAAATAAAAGCACCAATCATGACCGACATCGACACAGGATTGACATTGCCCTTGACGGGATTGCCAAACAACTCACCTGCACCTAAAGCAGGAAAGAACAACAACACCGCCAAGCCCAGCATAATCATTTGAGCCCGCAAACCACGACCACGACGTTCTTTAATAAACACACGCCAGCTAGAAGTAAAACCAAAAGAGGCGTGATACAACGTCATCCCCAAAGCACCACCAATTAAAAATAACAGTGCTTGATTTAGACCCACGATTTGATAGGCGCCGATAGTACCGACAACAAGTAAGATAAAAGCCACCCAAACCGAAACATTCGATCTATGGGCACTTGCAACAATAACTTGACATGACAGAGAGAAGATTTGAAAAAGGAAACCCGCGTATTCTAAGCAATTTCCCCTACCGTGCAGGTCAATCGACCTATTTTATAGTCGCTTATCCATTCTGATATTTGATAAGCAATATGAGCTTAGCTGATGATAGGCTTTTAATTGCAAAGATAAAATCAAGCGCAAAAAAAATGCCAGTCAACTTTTAGGTTGACTGGCATCACTCCCGAAGGAGTTTTAACTTAATCTAGCAGATTAAATTATTTAATCATGTCAGCAATTGCTGCGCGTTCTTCTTCAAGTTCGTTTAACGTGAAGTTGATACGCTCACGGCTGAACTCGTCGATTTCAAGACCTTGAACGATTTTGTATTCGCCATTTTCGCAAGTTACAGGGAAACCGAACATTACGCCTTCAGGAATACCGTAAGAACCGTCAGAAGGAATACCCATAGTTACCCATTCGCCGTTTGTGCCAAGCGCCCAATCACGCATGTGGTCAATTGCAGCGTTTGCAGCAGATGCAGCAGAAGATAAACCACGTGCTTCGATGATCGCAGCGCCACGCTTACCAACTGTAGGAAGGAATACGTCTTTGTTCCATTCAGCATCGTTGATTTTGTCTTTTAAGCTTTCTCCATTTGCAGTTGCAAAACGGTAGTCAGCATACATTGTTGGAGAGTGGTTACCCCAAACTGTCATTGTTTTGATGTCAGAAACAGCAACGCCAGCTTTTTGAGCAAGTTGAGTTAACGCGCGGTTGTGGTCAAGACGTAACATTGCTGTGAAGTTTTTCGCTGGAAGATCTGGAGCAGATTTCATTGCGATGTAAGCATTCGTGTTCGCTGGGTTACCAACAACTAGAACTTTAACATCACGGCTAGCAACTTCGTTAAGTGCTTGACCTTGACCAATAAAGATTTCACCGTTTACTTTAAGAAGGTCAGCACGCTCCATACCAGGACCACGTGGACGAGAACCAACCAATAACGCGTAGTCAGCATCTTTAAATGCCACTTTAGGATCATCAGTACCGATCATGCCAGCCAATAATGGGAAAGCACAGTCGTCAAGTTCCATCATTACGCCTTTAAGCGCAGCTTGAGCTTTCTCAAAAGGAACTTCTAATAATTGAAGGATAACTGGTTGGTCTTTACCCAACATTTCACCGCTAGCGATACGGAATAATAGGCTGTAACCAATTTGACCAGCAGCGCCAGTAACGGCAACGCGAACAGGTTGCTTCATGTAATTATCTCCAATTGAGAGGATAGTCAATGCGATTAAATAGCTGTTCTATCTAATCTTAATAATCATAAACGCGAAAGATTGTACTCCAATCATTCAGCGGATGCATGCAAAAGCGCATCAAATTCCACAAAAGTCTGATAGAAAATATGAATAAAATTTCTCAAAAAGCTTAAAATTCAGAAATTACAGTCACCTAGCAAACTAGTAAGAACCTTTAATGACAAACTGATTCGGGCAATTTGATTCAATCGCTGCACCGCACTGCTTATAGCGTCCTGCGGTGTTATAACAAATTTTGATTTCAGTTAAATAACTTTTACCTTGATGGTTAGAGCACTGAAAATGCACGCTTTTTGATGACATACCTGAATTGGACTTGAGAAACAAACTCCGTAGTTGTGACAATTGCACCGTCTGCGTGTCTTGGCCTGTCAATACCGAAGGCACGTTCATCCGATCTGCATTATTAATAATCATGCGAAAATACTGACTGGCATTCATGGGCACACAGCCGCCAATACCTTGCCACAATTGTATCCGTGCAGCTTCATCAGGCATGACTCGCGCCACTACCTTCGCTTGTAGCGGCGGTAACTTCGCCGATGACTGAGTGCTGCACTCACGCGCAGCAACTTCAGGATATAAGCCTTCAATATTCAGTGAGTAGCCTTCTAAACATTTACGCTTTTTGCTTTTGCTCGAATCGATTAAACACACGGCGGGCGTCATTTGCACGGACATCACATAGCCTTGCACGGGGGCAGAAAATGTATTTTGCGTACACAAAACCAAAGCTGTACCACTCAAACCGAGCAATGTAACTTGAATTGGCTGTAAAACTGTACTCATCCACATTTTCAATGCTTCAGCCCCCTAAATTCTTATACACCCAATGACTCACGCATCTATATATCAACACGCATGATCATCTAACTGTATCACTTGTAACATTTTCCTAAGGTGTATTCCGAGATGGAATATGTTGCATACGGCTACTCATTGATTGTCCACCCTGCCCCAACAGCACACCATAGTGCGTGGCATTGGTCATGACATGCTTGACATAGTCACGTGTTTCCAACAAAGGAATGCTTTCAGTATATTGGTCTGCCGCAATTTGCTGAAACTCTGGCTGCCAACGGCGTGCACGATTTGGCCCGGCGTTGTATCCTGCTGTGGCCAGCACAGGGCTATTGCTTAATTGTCGCTGAATGGTCGACAAATAAAATGTACCATAACGAATATTGGTATTCATATCACTCAGCGCGGCAGGATTATAAGTTTCACCCATTTGTCGTGCAACCAAACGTGCCGTATCGGGCATGATTTGCATGAGTCCACCTGCGCCGACATGCGAACGTGCAGTGGTATTAAAACGGCTTTCCTGACGCATCAATCCATAAGCCCAAGCAGGGTCAATACCTGCATTTTGACTGTGGCTCACAACATAATTACGATGTGGCATAGCATAACGGTAACTATAGTTGTGCTTATTCACAGTACGATCTGCTGCATAAATGGCACGATCATACCAACCCATATCGGTTGCACGTTTAGCCGCTGCCAAAATCAAGCCATCATCTTGTCTTAAATACGCCTGACGCACCGCCCAGTTCCATTCACGATTGACATAATTGGCAGGTGCATTAATTTCACGCAAGGCAAAGGCACGGTTAAAGTGAATATCTTGATTCAAACGCTGTAAATCATTGGTACTTGGTTGGGTATTCGCAGGATTCGTATTGTAAGTTTGCCCAAGACGATCTTTCGCCAACAAGTTGTGATAATCATCACCCTGTGCCAGTTTTTTATAAATATTTTGCGCGCTGCGTTTCGATGCTGCATCACCACGTTGTTCTGAGGCACGTGCCAACCAATATTGCCAACGATCTTCCTGTTTTTGAGTCACACTCATGCTGTCTACAGCACGAATCACACTTTCCCATGCGCCAAAACGAATCGCCTGACGGGCATAAATTTCTGCTTCTTCGGGACTAAAAGGTAAGCCATAACTGGCGTCTAAGGCACTTAACACTTCACGCTTAAAATTGTTTTTCATGACTGTAGTGCCGCCAATATATCCCACAGCACGATACAAGGCTTTTTGTACCGATTCTGGCGCACCTTCTGCACTGCGTTTTAGTGAAGAAAGTGCCGAGTCTAAATCGCTATCGGCTAAACGTCCGATCGCATAAATAAGATAGGCATGGTCTTCGTTGCTTGCTTTAGGCGCAGACCACAAATAATTCAGTGGATTGGCTTGAATGCTGTTCAATTGTGCCAAACTGATATTCATACCTAAACTTTGCGCAGTCGCTAAAGCGAGCCCTGACTGCCCTGCACGCAATTGTGCCCATAAGCGTTGCTGTTTATCTTGCTGAGTCATAATTGGACTAGAGAGCATCATTCGACCTAGACCTGTACAAGATTCAGGTTGTGAGTTCGTGGTCAACCAAACATCTTTAAATTCCGCGACCACCAAAGGATCACCCGAACGGGTACGAACTTGTGCCATGGCACAGCTTTCGGCCTGATCAGCATTACTCACATAGGCAAGCACAGGTTGTGCACTGCTAAAATCGGCCTGTTTCACTTTTTCTTCGATGTAATCGGCTGCGAGTTTTTCTGCCATCGCTGATTGTGGATGGCGCTGTGCAAACTGAACAATTGCACTGGCAGGTTGCATGCCCAAATTGGTGTTCAATGCCCAGTATTCAGGATAGTAGCCCAAAACATCATTTTGCATGGCATATTGATACTGCTGCAATAAATCGACATCACCTGAATTGGCTGCACGCAGTGCATCATTAAACTGTTCATTTGCGGCATGCGTACCCGTCATCACGGCAAGCGAAACCAGACTTAGCACAAGCTTTTTCGTTAATTTATTATTTTGTTTCATCATTTGCAGCATTCGCTTGCCTTCAGTCATTTACTTCTGCCTCGAGATCCGCATCCAATCATTCAGCTTAGTTTAATTAGTCTAGAACCCAAGTTGTGTTCTGTTATGTAACCTTATGATTAGACACTATTAATCTTGAAATCAATCTTCCAACAATTTTGCTTCACATTTCAAGTATGTGATGCACGGATTAAAGGCTGTCAGTTTATCTTGAATTCCTGCTAAAATACGCCCCTCTGTTTTATCTATTCCGTTTATTTTTATAAACGAACTCGTGAATTATCTCTTAGGAGCCTACATGACGGTTCAAACCTTCATCCCGAATGGTGCCCAAGCTGCCTCAGAAAACACTGTTACCCAGCCACAGCACACCCCAGCCGACGGTTCAGTTAAAAAACTGTATATCGAAACGCAAGGGTGTCAGATGAATGAGTATGACAGTCACCGTATGGCAGACCTTTTGGGCGACTCGCACGGCTATGTGCTGACCAGCAACCCTGCCGATGCCGATATTTTGCTCATGAACACCTGTTCAATTCGTGAAAAAGCCCAAGAAAAAGTATTTTCTGAATTAGGACGTTGGCGCAAGCTTAAAGAAAAAAATCCTGATTTGGTCATTGGTGTAGGCGGTTGCGTGGCTTCTCAAGAAGGCGACAACATTCAAAAACGCGCACCGTATGTGGATATGATTTTTGGCCCACAAACCTTGCACCGTTTGCCACAAATGCTTGATCAGCACCACGATCAAGTTGAAAAACCAAAGAAAGAAAAAATCAAACTGGTGGATATTTCTTTCCCAGACATCGAAAAATTCGACTTTTTACCTGAACCGCGTGTTGAAGGGTTTAAAGCTTTTGTGTCGATTATGGAAGGCTGTTCAAAATACTGTTCTTTCTGCGTAGTGCCTTACACGCGCGGTGAAGAAGTTTCACGTCCTTTAGATGATGTCTTAGCTGAAACTGCGACTTTGGCCGAAAAAGGCGTGCGTGAAATTAGCTTGCTCGGTCAAAACGTAAATGGCTATCGCGGTGAAACTTTTGACGGTAAAATTTGTACTTTTGCCGATTTACTGCGTTTGGTTGCCGAAGTACCTGGCATTGGACGAATTCGCTACACCACATCACACCCGCTTGAATTTAATGATGATTTGATTCAATGCTACCGTGATTTACCGCAAATGGTGTCGCATTTACACTTGCCTGTGCAAAGTGGTTCGAATGATGTGTTACAAGCCATGAAACGTAACCACACCATTGATGTGTATATCGACAAGATTGCCAAGTTACGTAAAGTACGCCCAGACATGCACTTATCTAGCGACTTTATTATTGGCTTCCCGGGTGAAACAGATCAAAACTTTGAAGAAACTTATCAGTTTATTCAAGATATGGATTTTGACCATTCTTATAGTTTTATCTACTCAAAACGTCCGGGAACACCTGCATCGGAACTCGAAGACACCACCCCTGAAGATGTTAAAAAAGAGCGTTTGTCCAAAGTTCAGCAATGGATCAAACAATCTAGTATTGATAAGACCGATGCCATGCTTGGGACGGTACAACGTGTCCTAATTGAAAATGTTTCCGACAAAGACCCGAACATTTTAGTGGGTACGGCCGACAATACACGTTTAGTAACATTTATTGGTGACCCTGCTTGGGTCGGACGCTTTGCGGAGATTGAGATTACCGAGATTAAAACTTTGAATTTAGTTTACGGTGAACTCTTGAATCTTGAGCCTGACGTGGCGTAATGTAGGAGCTAAAGTCCAATAACAGATTAAGGAATTCTCTTGACTGCAGCGATTCGACGTACAGTAACTTTTCCTGGCATTTCAATGGAACGTCTAAAAAGCATGCTCGGTGCTTATAACGGACATTTGAAACAAATCGAACAACGTCTAGACGTCCAAATTTCTCATCGTGGTGACGCCTTTTTTATAGATGGGGAAATTGATGCAGTTGAACGAGCCGAAACACTCTTGCAACGCCTGCATGAAGAAGCGGAAAGCTCTGCACAAATTAGTGCAGACACGCTCCACATGATGATTCAGGGCAGTCAGACTGACCGTGAATTACAATCGGATGATGGGCAAGAGCATACTGGATTGGATGCTGTTTGGTTGCAAACCCGCAAAGGGCGCATTAATCCACGCGGTGCCAACCAAAAGCGTTATGTGCAACGTATTTTGCAAAGTGATATTTCATTTGGTATTGGCCCTGCAGGTACGGGTAAAACCTATTTGGCTGTTGCCGCTGCCGTAGATATGTTGGAACGCAATGAAATCCAGCGGATTCTATTGGTGCGCCCTGCGGTTGAAGCGGGTGAAAAACTGGGCTTCTTACCGGGTGATTTAACCCAGAAAATTGACCCGTATTTGCGTCCCCTTTATGATGCCCTGTATGAAATGCTCGGCTTTGAAAAAGTTGCTAAGCTGATTGAACGTCAAGTGATTGAAGTTGCACCACTGGCGTATATGCGTGGTCGTACCCTCAACCACTCTTTTGTGATTTTGGATGAAGCCCAGAACACCACGCCTGAACAGATGAAGATGTTCCTGACCCGTTTAGGGTTTGGTTCACGTGCAGTGATTACCGGTGATGTGACTCAGGTGGATTTACCACGTGGTCAGCAGTCTGGTCTGGCACATGCCTTACGTGTGATTGATAAAATCCCTGAAATTCATATTACTCGTTTCCATTCTCGTGATGTCGTGCGTCACCAGCTGGTTCAGAAAATTGTTGAAGCCTATGAAGGCTGGGACAGTGAGCAACAGCGTTTAAGTGCCGAAGCGCGTGCAGAACGTAAAGCGCGCCAGGAAGCATTAATTGCGGAAAATGATGCCGCAGCAGATGCACAGCACTAATCGCTGTGCGCTCTGCAACCTACTGAAGTATTAAGGATTCATTTTGAAATTAAGTCTCAGCCTGCAACAGGACATTCAAGCGCCTGAGCTGGTGTTAAAACGTGCCTATCTGAAAAAAGTAGTCGAAACCACTTTAAGACATATAGACACCCAAAGTGATTGTGAAATTGGAATTGCCTGTGTCGATCATGCCGAAAGTCACAAGCTCAATCTGGAATATCGCAAAAAAGACAAATCTACCAACGTCTTGTCTTTCCCAAGCGATTTACCCGATGAAATGGCACAAGTTTTGCCGAGCTTCCCTATTGGGGATTTGGTAATTTGTATTCCTGTGGTTTTACAGGAAGCTGCAGAACAAGCCAAAACACCATTAGCGCATTTCACTCACATGCTAGTACATGGCACGCTGCACCTTATGGGCTATGATCATGAAACCTCAGATGAGGATGCCGAAGAAATGGAAGCTTTAGAAGTTGAGATTCTTGCCAAGTTGGGTTTGGATAATCCATACATGGAAAGAGATTGAATTTTAAGTTTTAGAAAATCATAAAAATAGCGGGCTAAGGCTCGCTTTTTTGTTTAAAACTACTCCCTCCCAATGGGAGGGAGAACATTCATTAGAGTCCCATGATTGCTAAATACCAGAAGAACATTGCTGCGTAAAGCAGAGAGTAGATTCTTGTTACTTGTCCACAAAGTCCTCTCTCCCTTTGAGAGAGAGCCAGAGAGAGGGAAAAACTAGCGCACCTCAAACTCAGCTTCAGCAGGGTCAAAACGCCACGTCCGTACAATCCGCAATTCAGAAATATCTTTCATTTTGGCATCAAATGCACCAAAAGGTGCGGCTTTACGCACCGAAGTTTTGGCTGCTTCATCTAGCATGGCATGTCCTGAACTTTCAATTAAACGAATGGCACGAATCCCACCATTGTTGTTCAAAATCAACATTAAACGTACTTCGCCTGCCAAATTCTGTGCTTTGGCTTGTTCTGGATAATAACGGTTACCATAAAATTCGACTTTTTGACGGAATTTTTCCATATAACCAGCGGTGTTGTCTTTCTTGGCCTGAATCCCATCGATGGTTTTAATTTTTTGCTGACGGCTAAAATTTTGTTGGCGTTGTAAATATTGCGCTTCAATACTGGCGACCATGGCAGCCTTAGCTTGGAATTGGCTATTCAACTCCTGCATGGCTTTTTTGCGCTGATTTTCTGCAGCCTGTTTTTGCCAACTGAGCGTGCTCATCAATACTTTTTCTTCAAAGTTTAATTCACGCTGTTGCTGCATACGCTCTAAACTTTCCAATTGCTGCTCCCCTGCACTTTGTTCAGTCATGGGTGCAGGCATATCACTCGACATGCGATGTTCTTCACGGAACGTACCTGAACCTTGCTGATCGGCTTGGGCTAAGAAATCTGCATCTTCAACTTTTGCATCGCTCATGCGTACCGATACCGCAATCTCTTTGACCGCAGCATCGCTTTGTTGCGGTGCAGCAAACTGCACGGCCAAAATTAATGCGTGCAATACAGCAGCCACCAGCAACGCTGCAGCAAAAATAGGATCTTTCCACCAATCTTGCGTAGAAGGCATCAATTGAATTTTTTTTAGCATCACATTAATCCGACAAAACGTCTGATTCCCCAAGCCGCCAAATGCGGTATAAACTAAAGAGCATATTACTTTGCTCAGTTTTTGCTTTTCTGCAAAACTGCGAAGTTCATCAAAAAGCTGACTACTGAGCCTTAAAATCTTAAAAATGGTGCAACTTATTTTGCTAAACTGCAAGCTTCTATGCCTGTATTTTTAATACAATTCGACAAAATATTTGTATCTGTAAAGAATGAATGAACGACTTGGACGGCCGTATGCAAACCCTGATCACCAATATCTCTCAACGTATCCGTCAAGTGTACCAAAAAGCGGAAGGATTTATTGAGGATGAACGTGAATTTCCATTATCTCAGGTCTTCTTAAATGCGACTTTTCAGCGCTTTGTGACCGATAATGTGAAAATGTTGCAAGATCTGCACGCAGACTTACACGACGACTGGTTACGTCTTTATGCAACCCTAGATTACAACGGCTTGAACATCACTCTGTCTGTCGATTTAAAATTAGTACAGATGGAATTGAATAAAGATACTCAGCTGATTGTGTTTGAACAAATTAGTGACACGCAGGTGATTGAAGCAAGTTATCCAAGTTTTTTGCATAAAATCGCTGTGAAGTGCGCTTTATTTTACTATCAAAAAATACGCAATGATGACCCTTTAGGCATGATTTTAGAAAAACTCAAAGTCATTAAAGTCAAAGATGATTTGCTGCATTTAGATTTAAATCGCTGGTTGGGCAAAAGCCGCTCTATCATTGACACACTCAGCAAAGTTCATGTGAATCATGCGGTATTACGTGAAGCGGAATTGGTGCTCACTGGCAACGTCAATTTAACGGCGTTGTTCCGCAAAATGTCTGAAGAAAGACTAGAAGATGTGGAAGAATCTCTTGCAGATACGCAAGTCACACCGCTGAAACAAAAATAAAGCTAAGCTGAAACTTTAGAAGAGAATACATACAGGAAAACTACACAAGCCGCATAATTCCTAATTTTCTCTTCATATTCAACGCGTATAATGGCAACAAGCAAGCAAATTGCATCTCCCTACATACAGAGGAAATATCTCAGCAATGGCAAATCATGTATTGAAAAAAATGGGTATGGCAGCCGGTGTGTCTACAGCACTGTTTTTGGCTGGTTTCTCTAGCCAAACATTTGCCATGAGTCCTTTCCAAGCCAGTTATCAATTTAACTACAATGGTAAAAACTTAGGTTCTGCAACACGTACTTTAAGCCAAACAGGTAACCAATGGAGTTATGTGTTTGCTGCCAAAGCAGGCGTGATTGCCTCTGCTACAGAAACTAGCCGTTTTAGTTTTAATAATGGCAAAATTGGCTCATCTAGCTTTAGCCGCAGCAGTAAGATTTTGGTGCATAACAACACCATGAGTATTAACTTCAATCCTTCGGCGAAAACCATTAACACCAAAAAGGACAGCGACACCCGTTCTTTTGCGTGGAAAGCGGGCGTGTTGGATGAGTTGAATGCGGAACTGCAAATCCGTGAAGACTTAAAAAGTGGCGGTTTAAAATCGAGCTACTATATTGCCGATAATAAAGAGGTGGAATCACGTCGCTTTATTAAGCAAGGTTCAGAAAAAATCAAAACCAGTTATGGTACTTTTGATACCATTAAAGTGGTGCTGAAACACAACAAACCAAACCGTGATACGATTTTCTGGTTGGCACCAAAACTTGACTACTTGCCTGTCAAAGTTACCCACCAAGACAAAGACAAGTCTTATGGATTATTACTCACAGGCTATAAAGGCCCGACCAACTAATTTAGAATAACTACTGAGCAAAGCTTGGCAGTTATTCACCATTTGGTAAATTGTTCTTGCATTTTTTCAGGTGCTTTTTAAAATACGCTTTTGCTTTGAAAAGCACCTGCTCTTGAGGATTCTCCCGTGCATGCACTAGAACAGAAAATTTTAGCCGAAGGTATCGTTCTATCTGAAGCGGTTCTAAAAGTCGACTCTTTCTTAAACCATCAAATTGACCCTGTGATGATGCAGCAAATTGGTCAAGAATTTGCGCGTTTGTTTAAAGATGCAGGCATCACCAAAATTATTACCATCGAAGCTTCTGGCATTGCACCAGCTGTGATGGCAGGTTTAGAGCTTGGCGTACCTGTAATTTTTGCACGTAAATATCAATCTTTAACCTTAAAAGATGATTTATACCGCTCTAAAGTATTTTCATTTACCAAGCAAACTGAAAGCACGATTGCCATTTCAAACAAACATATCAGCGCGAGCGACAAAGTCTTGGTGATTGATGACTTTTTGGCAAATGGTCAAGCTGCACTTGGTTTGGCAGATTTAATCCATCAAGCGAATGCAGAAGTCGTGGGTATTGGGATTGTGATTGAAAAATCATTCCAACCGGGTCGTGAATTATTGCTTGAAAAAGGCTATCGTGTTGAATCATTGGCACGGGTAAAGTCTTTGGCAAACGGTACTGTTGAATTTGTACGCGATTAAGGTCGATTAAAACTGATGTTGTTTCATCATTTAGACCTTATGATCAAAGAGTGCTTAGGCGCTCTTTTTTATGCTTTTTTTCAAACTTAAACAACTCATTTACATATATTTTATTTACAAAACTGTGGTGCTACGCCATGCTGCACTTGAAATAACAGTGTTTAAGCAGTCTGCTCTTTTCAGATTGCAGCTCTACACAGCACTCTTTAGGTCGTCTACGTGCATTGATGCATGCGACATGAGTACAAGGCATTTTAAAGTCATGACACAAGACAATCCGTTGATGGAACACAGTATCGTCTGTCCAAAATGTGGTTCAACTCAAGTTGAAAAACGCAACCATGAACAAAACTTACAAAAAATTGGTGGCGTGTTATTAGGCTCTGCAGGTACAGCAGCAGGTACTGTGGGCGGCGCAGCTTCGGGAGCTTCTATTGGTGCGGCAATTGGTACAGCCGCAGGGCCATTGGGCGTGATTATGGGCGGCACCATTGGAACATTTGTCGGGGCAATTAGCGTGGGAATCACAGGTGGTTTTCTTGGGCATCGCTTTGGTAAAAAAGCAGGTGTAATTGTTGATCAGAATATTTTTCTAGATTTTCAATGCCTCAAATGTAAACACCGCTTTAAAGAAAAGTTGAAACAGCCAAGCAACTCTAAGTAACCGTTATTTAAAACCTACTCAAACCTACTCAATGTGGGTTTGATGTTTAATTCCTACTTCACCATCAAGAACCTAAAGCATTTGCTTTAGGGATTACCTCAATTCCATAGGCTGTCACGGTGTAACTCACCGCCTTAATCACCACTTATGCAGTGATTAAATCTTTATCCGCATATCGCAGGATATTAATTGATGCATTAACATC
>NZ_VPCW01000034.1:0-25794 GCF_013418015.1 Acinetobacter sp. YH12211 | reverse complement strand
TGTTCCATTTTAGAGATTTGTTTAAGATAAGATATAACTCATTGAGATGTGTCATAGTATTCGTCGTTAGAAAACAATTATTGTGACATTATTTCAATGAGTTATCTATTTTTGTCGTGTACAGAGAAATTTATTGAAATTTTTTCGGGTGCCTTGGCGCAAATCAAAATTTCGGAAAATACCTTGCGCGTGGTGGATTTTGGTTCAGGCAAAGGCTATTTAACTTTTGCGCTCTATGACTATTTGCAAAAGCAGCAATTTATTCCCTTTGTGACTGGGGTGGAACTAAACCCGAAAATGGTTGAGTTTTGTCAGTCGGTGGCGAGTGCTTCAGACTTTCAGCAGCTAGATTTTTTTCAGGGCGATGTGCGCACCTATCAGCCAGAACATTTAGATGTAATGATTGCTTTGCATGCCTGTGATGTCGCCACCGATTTTGCAATTCATACTGGTATTCGCCTGAATGCACAAATGATTATGTGCGCGCCGTGTTGCCATAAAGAGTTGCGTCCACAATTACAAAGCCCAAGCGTGTTGCAACCGATGCTGCAATTTGGCATTCATGCAGGGCAACAGGCGGAAATGTTAACCGATACCATCCGCGCTTTATTGCTCAAAGCCTATGGTTATGACACCAAAGTTTTTGAGTTTGTCGCTTTAGAACACACCAGTAAAAACAAAATGATTTTGGCAACCAAACGTCAAAATTGGAGTGAACCTGATCAAGCAGTTTTGGCACAAATTCGTGATTTAAAAACCATGTACGGTATTCAAAAACATTCTTTGGAGTTGTTGTTGAACGATCAGTGGGATCAACAGGGCATTGGTTCTAAGTGCTAAGCAAGATGGAACAGGATATAAAGATGCAAGATTATGAAATTCAATCGGGCACTTGGACACAATTTGCTGCAGAGGCCAAATCTATTCGTGAGCAAGTCTTTATTCAGGAACAGCGAATTGCGCCTGAAGATGAGTGGGATGCACAAGATGCAGTTGCCTTGCATTTTGTGGTCTATGCAACTGGACAGGCGATTGCAACAGCACGTTTACTGGAAAATCACAGTATTGGACGGGTCGCAGTGTTGAAATCACAGCGCGGTTTAGGTGTGGGACGTGTTTTAATGCAGCATATTATTCAGGTGGCAAAGCAGCAGCAACGTCCGTGGGTCAAGTTGTCTGCGCAGGAACACGCGATTCCGTTTTATCAAAGTTTGAGTTTTCAGGTTGAGGGTGAGTCGTATTTAGATTGTGGTATTCCGCATGTAGATATGCGATTGGTGTTTTAAATCAATTGTCGATCACTCTGATTTTAATCGTGCAAAATAAAAATCGCCATGATGGAATGTGATCATGGCGATTTCTTTTTATAAACTGTATGAACAGAGCCGCTAGCGCATATTAATGTCCATGTGCGGGTGCTGGCTCATGGTTTTCAGGCATATTGGCATGTTCTGTTTCAGTCATACCGTGTGCATCTGCAGTTTCAGCAGCCAAAGCTTCACGTGCTTCACGATCTGCTTGTGCTTTTGCCAATGCTTCTTGTGACATAGCTGGCGCATTTTTAAAGGCGTGTTGCTGAGTATTCTGCTTTTGTTGCTGGCTAGGCATGTAGTCAGGTTCATTCGTGACCGCTAACCAGAAAATAAACATGAAAATTCCACCCAAAATACAGAAAATAAAGAGTGCTTTCCAACCCCAAGGTGATTTTTCAGGAGTAAGGCGTTCGGTCATGTGCATCTACCCAATTTGAATCTAAATCTTAAAATTATGTAACTTTATAACATAAAATGCATGAAAAACGGATTAAATTCTATTTATGCAGGGATATTCATTGTAATTTTGAGCAAATAAAAAGAGGGATGATATATCCCTCCCAGATTGCTTTAAATTCGAAGTTTAGCTTTAAATGCTTTTAGCACCTGCAGCAACACGATCTTGCAAGATTTTAGGTGGGGTAAAACGCTCGCCATATTCAGCAGTAAGTTGCTGTGCTCGTGCCAAAGCCTGTGTTAAACCATATTGATTCAAAAATTGTAAAGCACCACCTGTCCATGCAGGGAAGCCAATGCCAAAAATTGAACCAACATTGGCATCAATGACAGATTCTAAAACACCTTCTTCCAAGCAACGTAAGCTGTCCAGTGCTTGTACAAATAAGAAACGGTTAATCATCTCTTGTTCAGCGATTTCGGTATTTTGATACCAATGACTTAATCCCGACCAAAGCTGTTTTTTACCCTGTTCAGGGTAGTCATAAAAGCCTGCACCTGCAGCTTTGCCTTTACGTGAGAATTGATGAATCATGGTTTGAATGACTTCATCTGCACTCGACAGTGGTCGGTCTTTTCCTTCGGCTTGCAGCGCCTTACGTGCTTCCTGTGCCACGTGTTCAGATAAGGTTAAAGATACTTCATCCTGAATAGCAAGTGGGCCAACAGGCATACCTGCTTTTAAAGCTGCCATTTCAATTTTGGCAGGATGTACGCCTTCTGCCAGTAAGCGCAAGCCTTCCTGCACAAAAGTGCCAAACACCCGACTGGTAAAAAAGCCGCGGCTGTCATTGACCACAATCGGTGTTTTACCAATCTGCTGCACAAAATCATAGGCCTTTGTCAAAGTATCGGTAGAGGTATTTTTTCCTTTAATGATTTCGACCAATGGCATTTTATCGACAGGGCTAAAGAAATGCAGTCCAATAAAACGCTGCTGGTCTTGCGCCGCTTGGGCAAGCCCGCTTATTGGCAAAGTTGAGGTATTGGATGCCATCACACCTTGTTCTGCCAGAAAAACTTCGGCTTCTTGAGTGACTTGCGCCTTGAGTGCGGGGTTTTCAAATACCGCCTCAATAATCAAATCACAGCCTTGTAAATCGGCAGCCTGTGCCGTTGGATGAATCTTGGCTAAGACTTGTGCCGCTCGCTCTGCACTTATACGACCTTGTGATACTTGTTTATCGAGTAGTTTTTGACTGTAAGATTTGCCTTTTTCAGCTTGTTCGATGGATACATCTTTCAGAACAACCGTAATACCTTTGCTTGCTGTGGCATAAGAAATGCCTGCACCCATCATGCCTGCACCTAAAATACCGACTTTTTGAGTTTGATGTGGTGCAATGCCTTGCGGACGGCCACTGCCCGATTTAATCGCATTCAGCCCATGCCAAAAGGTGCCAATCATATTTTTAGAAATTTGACCTGTTGCGAGCTGGGTAAAATAGCGAGATTCAATGCGTAAGGCTGTATCGACATCAACCTGCGCACCTTCTACTGCTGCACTCAAAATTGCTTCAGGCGCAGGGTAACAGCCTTTGGTTTTGTCGCGTAGCATGGCAGGAGCAATGGAAAGCATTTGCGCGACAGCAGGTGTAGATGGTGTTCCCCCAGGGATTTTATAGTCTTTGACATCAAATACTTGTTGTGATTGAGGATGTGCAAGAATCCAGTCTTGGGCTTTGCTGAGTAATTCTGTTTCATTTTCAGCAAGATCATGGATTAAACCTAAACTTTGTGCTTTTTCCACACTCAGCTGTTTGCCTTCCATCAACAGCGGCAGGGCAGTTTGTAAACCCAATAAACGTACCATCCGCACAATACCACCGCCACCAGGCAATAAACCTAAAGTCACTTCGGGTAAACCAAACTTGGTTTTTGTATCACGAATTGCAATACGATGATGACAGCACAGAGCAAGTTCCCATCCGCCGCCGAGTGCCGTGCCATTTAAGGCAGCTACCACAGGAATACCACGGGTTTCAATATAACGCAGCTGTGCTTTTAGGTTTTCAATCATCTGAAAAAATGAGCTGGCATGTTCAGGCTGTACTTGAATTAACTCATCTAAGTCACCGCCTGCAAAAAAGGTTTTTTTTGCAGAGGTAAAAATGATTCCCGCCACCTGTTCGTCTGCCTGTAACTTTTGCACCACTTGCGCTAATGCATCTCTAAAATCGGCATTCATGGTATTGGCAGATTGATTTGGTGAGTCAAAGGTTAGAGTGACAATATTATCGGCATTTTTTTGATAGTGAATGGCGCTCATTTTTATACTCCTTATACTCGCTCAATAATGGTGGCAATTCCCATCCCACCACCTACACATAATGTAGCCATGCCGCGTTTCTTATCTTGTCGTTCTAGCTCGTCCAGTAAAGTGCCTAAAATCATGGCACCTGTAGCGCCAAGTGGATGACCCAAGGCAATAGCACCACCATTCACATTGACTTTGGCGGGATCAACCTGAAGTTCTGTAATAAAACGCAGAACCACGGCTGCAAAGGCTTCATTGACTTCAAACAGATCAATATCTTCAATGTTCAGTCCTGCTTTGGCTAAGGCTTTGCGTGCTGCAGGCGCGGGTCCTGTGAGCATAATGGCAGGGTCTGTGCCAACCAGTGCGGTAGCAAGCACTTTGGCGCGTGGTTTTAAGTTGTGTTGTTGTACCGCTTGTTCCGATGCAATCAAGACCAATGCCGCGCCATCAACAATACCTGATGAATTGCCTGCATGATGCACATGATTGACTTGTCCTGCTTCAGGATATTTTTGCAGGGCAATCGCATCAAAACCCATTTGTCCCATATTGGCAAAACTCGGCTTGAGCTGTGCCAAGCTTTCAGCCGTGGTCTGTGGTTTGATAAATTCATCTTGTGCCAAAATCACCACACCTGCCTGATCTTTGACAGGTACAATCGAGCGCTCGAAATGTCCCTGTGCTTGTGCTGCTGCGGCTTTGTGCTGTGATGCTGCTGCAAATTGATCGACTTCTGTACGGCTATAGCCATCGAGTGTGGCAATTAAGTCAGCGCCAATACCTTGTGGAATAAAGTCACAAGCCATATTGGTTTCAGGGTCGAATGCCCAAGCACCACCATCGGAACCCATTGCCACGCGTGACATAGATTCCACACCACCTGCAACGATTAAATCTTCCCAACCCGAACGAACTTTTTGCGCTGCGAGGTTCACGGCTTCTAAACCTGAGGCACAAAAGCGGTTGATTTGTACCCCAGCAACATCATTGTCCCAACCTGCGGCAATCGCTGCGGTTTTGGCAATATCTGCACCCTGATCGCCAATTGGTGTGACACAACCCAAAACAATATCGTCTACTTGTGAGGTGTCTAGGTTGTGTCGTTGTTGCAATTCATTCAATAAGGTTGTGAGTAGGCGAATGGGTTTAACTTCGTGTAATGCGCCATCTTTTTTTCCTTTGCCGCGCGGAGTGCGAATAGCATCAATGATGTAGGCCTCGCTCATAATCAATCCCTTGTCGATAGTTTTCTTTATGATTGCTTTTGAGTGTAATCTGAAAATTTTGAAGTGCAATGACGAGAACGGTACAGGTCAGTGAGGTTTTTTGCTAATTGGGATGACGCAGTAATTTGGCAGAAAGATTGAAACTATAATAGAGCGATAAAAAAAGCCCTTGCGGTGTGCAAGGGCAATCGATTGGAATTACGAGTTATTGTGAATTGTCGATTCTAAATTAATGATAACCGTGCAACTGACGGTATAAACCAGGTGTGACGCCAGTCCACTTTTTGAAAGCACGGTGGAAAGTACTGGTTTCGCTAAAGCCAACTTGTTGTGCCACATCTTCAAGGGTAAGTTCAGGATTCAGCAATAGGTGAATCGCGGCATCACGGCGTAATGCATCTTTTACCCCTTGATAGCTTTTACCTTCTGCAGCCAAACGACGACGCAAGGTTTGTGGCGATAGGTACAGCATGGATGCAACATCGTTCAAGGTTGGCATTTCTTCGCCAATTTGGCTCTTTAACACGTCACGAATACGCGAAGTTAAAGAATTGGTGTTTTTGAATTTCACCAACAATTGCGCAGGCGCGGTTTTTAAGAATTCGTCTAAGGTTTCTTGGGTTTGACGAATTGGTAAATCCAAGTAGTCGGCAGCAAAGGTAATTTCGGTGCGTGGCATGTCAAATTGCATGACAGGCGCAAAGAACAGCGCATCGTATTCATCTGCATGTGCAGGACGTGGATAGCCAAAATGTACGCGCTCCAAAGGCAGGCGACGTTCAATCAGCCAAGATGCCAAGCCGTGCCAAATCATCAACATACTTTCAGTAATAAAGTGATCAGGATCCATAGCTTGTGGAATAGATGGTACCAAACGTGCTTCGTGTTTATCACGTTCTAAGGTAACCGACCAATCATCACCAAACAGTTTGTAGAATTGCGAAGAGAGTTCTAAGGCATCGCCCAGTGTTTTGGCGTGAATTACCAATTGGCACATGATCGCGAATGTACCCAAACGACGTGGCTGAGAATCAAAACCCACGTGTTCGTCTTGGGTCACCATCCACAACATTTTAATAAAGCGAGTATATTGTTCAGGTGAAATACGTGCTTTCGGTTGGCGCAGAAGTTCTGCCTCAATACCGACATGAGATAATAAGGTTTCGACATCCATGCCGAGTCGCTTAACACCCGTGAGCGCTGCATTTACAAAATGGATACTAATGGTATCTCTGCTCATGTTAAATCCTTCAGTCTCTTTTGTATTCACGTAAGCTTGACCTAAATGACGCTAAAAATTGAAATTGGCAATTTACAATACCAATTTTACTTATTTTACATAATAAATTGCCGAAATGATCAAGGTAAATGGCTGAACATGACATTGTGTTACAGTTTTGCTGTTTATAAGATGAACGGAAAATCAGTAAAAATCGAGTAATCACAACAATGACACATGCACTGAGCGGTTTAAAAGTTTTAGATTTTTCTACCTTATTGCCCGGCCCTTTTGCCAGTTTGTATTTGGCGGATATGGGTGCAGAGGTGATTCATATTGAATCGGCAACCCGTCCTGACTTAATTCGTTTATTTCCGCCCTATGCCAATGGACAAGCGACTTCGCACAGTTATTTGAATCGGAATAAACAGTCAATTACTTTGGATTTAAAATCCCCCGAAAGTATTCAGCTTATTCACGATAAAATTGCCGAATTCGATATTGTATTGGAACAGTTTAGACCAGGCGTGATGCAGCGTTTAGGGCTGGACTATGCCAGCTTGGCAAAAATTAATCCGCGACTGATCTATTGTTCCATCACAGGTTATGGACAAACAGGCGATTATCAACAAAGGGCAGGACATGACATCAACTATTTAGCCTTGTCTGGCATTGCGGGGCATAGTGGACGGCAAGCGGGTGGGCCGCCACCGCTCGGGATTCAAGTGGCCGATGTAGCAGGTGGATCATTGCATGCTTTGGTGGCAATTTTAAGTGCGGTGATTGAGCGTCAGCGCAGTGGTTTAGGGCAGTATATTGATATTTCGATGACCGATTGCGCTGCGACTTTAAACAATATGGCCGCTTCAGCAGTTTTGGCGGCACAGGTTCCTCAATATGCTGAGCAATCTTACTTAAATGGTGGCACCTATTATGACTATTATGAAACAGCAGATGGCCGTTATCTTTCAGTCGGTAGTTTAGAGCCGCAGTTTATGCAGGGTTTGGCACAGATTTTAAACTTACCGATACTTTTGGAAAAAGGTGCATCTTTAGATCCGCAAGAGCGCTTGCAAGTCAAACACGCTATTCAAGATAAAATTAAAACACAAAGTTTTGCCACATGGCAGCAGGTATTCGCGCAACATGATGTCTGCGTTGAACCTGTATTTACTTTAGATGAAGCCTTACATTCACCTTTGGCACAGCAACGCGGTTGGACAGTAGAAGTTCCTATTCAGCAGAATGCCGAAAAAACTGAAACTCAGTTGGCGTGTCCAATTAAATTTTCACGTTCTCAAATGCGTTACGATTATATCGGGCAGGCTTTGGGTGCAGGGCAGTGGTCATCTCAGATTAAAAATCAGGATGAAGATAAAGCCAAGTCATAACCACAGGTAATCAATAAAAGTTCGAACAGATGCTATAGCAGAAAAAGTGCTAAAGCATGCACTATTTTGTGATAGCTCTATAAAAAGCCTGTAAATTTTGGCAAAGGCTTACAGGCTGTGATGTTGCAATGGCTTATCAATAAAACCGCTAAGAAATATGTAAAAAACACATTTTGTTGATAGATTGAATCTCGCTATGCTGTCAGCCGTGATAATAGAAATGACTAGCTGTACGCCATGTATTTATATACTGATTTCGATCAGCAACTGATTAATGAACGTGTTGCACAGTTCCGCGACCAAACGGAACGTTATTTAGCAGGCAAATTGACTGAGGATGAATATCGTCCATTGCGTCTGCAAAATGGTTTGTATGTACAACGCTATGCGCCAATGTTGCGTATTGCGGTGCCTTACGGTCTGATGAACTCTAAGCAATTGCGTAAAGTTGCGCAGCTTGCCAAAGACTATGACCGTGGCTATGCGCACGTATCAACACGTCAAAATATTCAGTTTAACTGGCCTGCACTGGAAAATGTGCCTGACATGCTGGCAGAGCTTGCAACCGTACAAATGCACGCAATTCAGACTTCGGGTAACTGTATTCGTAATACCACCACAGACCAGTATTCAGGTGTCGTGGCGGGCGAAATTGCTGACCCACGTCCAACCTGTGAATTAATTCGTCAGTGGTCGACTTTCCACCCTGAATTTGCCTTCTTGCCACGTAAATTCAAAATTGCGGTGTCTGCACTGGAAGAAATTGACCGTGCTGCGACTGCATTTCATGACATTGGCGTCTATATTGTTAAAAATGAAGCAGGCGAAATTGGCTATAAAATTAAAGTTGGTGGCGGCTTAGGTCGTACTCCAATTATCGGTAGCTTTATTCGTGAGTTCTTGCCACGTGAAGATTTGATTGCTTACTTAGAAGCTATTTTACGTGTTTATAACTTGCATGGTCGTCGCGACAATAAATATAAAGCACGTATCAAGATTTTGGTAAAAGCCTTAACTCCAGCCGTATTTGCAGAAAAAGTTGAAGCTGAATTTGCACATACAGTGAAAACTTTAAAAATTGATGCAGAAACTTTGCAGAAAATGGATGAAAACTTCACGCCATTTGCTTATCAAAACTATGCCGATGAAGATTTTAGTGAACTGTTTGCACAGTATCCAAAATTCAAGCAATGGTTCAACATCAATACCAATGCGCATAAAGTACAGGGTTACCGCATTGTCACGATTTCTTTAAAACGTGCGGGTATTGCACCAGGTGACATGAGCACCGAAGAAATGAATTTGATTGCAGACTTGGCCGATCAATATACCTTTGGTGAGTTGCGTACCACACATGAGCAAAACATTGCTTTGGTGGATGTACCACAAAAAGACCTGTTTGCATTGTGGCAAGTGCTCGATGCCAATAACTTGGCGCGCGCGCATATTGGCTTTATTACCGATATTATTTGCTGTCCGGGTGGTGATTTCTGTTCACTTGCCAATGCCAAATCTATTCCAATTTCAGAAGCCATTTCACGCCGTTTTGATGATTTGGATACCATTTATAATCTTGGCAAACTGGATTTAAATATTTCAGGTTGTATGAACGCTTGTGGTCATCACCACGTTGGTAATATCGGGATTTTAGGTGTCGATAAAAAAGGCGCGGAATTCTACCAAATCACTTTGGGCGGGCATGCAGACCATGATGCGTCAATCGGTGATATTTTAGGGCCATCTTTTGCTGCTGAAGTGATTCCTGATGTGGTGGAAGAAATTTTAAATACCTACTTAGATTTGCGTAGTGAAGGTGAAGACTTCATCGACACTTATCGCCGTGTCGGCATTCAACCATTTAAGGAGCGCGCTTATGCTTAATACTGCACTACCTGTGCTCGCAAAAGATGGCACGATTGCAGACAATACTTATCAAGTGATTGCTGAAGATGCAGCATTACCGCAAGGTGATGTGGTGCTCAGCGTTGAACAGCTTGATCAGTTGGCACAAATTTCAGGTAAAAAAGCCCTATATTTAACGGT
The DNA here is from genome assembly GCF_013418015.1 of Acinetobacter sp. YH12211. NCBI lineage: Bacteria > Pseudomonadati > Pseudomonadota > Gammaproteobacteria > Moraxellales > Moraxellaceae > Acinetobacter > Acinetobacter sp. YH12211. The sequence continues at coordinate 15,886 of NZ_VPCW01000034.1, read as the reverse complement.
AGATGCTTCGCCTGAAAACCATGAATTTCCATTGGCAGAACTGGATGCAATTTTTATTGAATTTTCAGGTTTTAACGATGGCCGTGGTTATTCTTTTGCGGCATTGTTACGCCGTCAAGGCTTTCAGGGTGAACTTCGCGCAGTCGGTGATGTCTTTAAAGACGTCTTAAATTATATGAAACGTGCAGGTTTCGATACTTTCGTGATTAAAGAAGGTAAAGATGTGCAAGAAGCTGCAGCAGGTTTGGCGGACTTTACCCATCCTTATCAAGCTTCTACCGCAGTGCCAAAACCAAATTATCAAACAGGTGCGTAATATATTGATGATGGATTTCATCGAAATGTAGATAGATTTTATCGAAATATCGCGGTTCACACATTTACAAACAGCCTGCCATGTGCAGGCTTTTTGTTTGCCTTAAAATGATCAAACGGCTTGTTTTATCGCACTTCTTAATGATTTAATTTACCGCAAAGTGCTGTAGTATAAGCACGCTGATGTAGCATCGCAGTCTTATGTAGGCATTATTTTTACATTATCAAAAATCAATCAAGACGATAATTTGATGTGATTATCCTCTGATTTATTTTTCAATTTTTTCATGATGAAGTGATTTGTCTTTATGCAAAATTCTATCCGTATTGGTATTGCTGGTTATGGCAACTTAGGTCGTGGTGTTGAAACGGCGATTCATAAAAACCCAGATTTACAATTGGTGGGTATTTTTACCCGTCGTGCGCCTGAAAGCGTTTCACCATGTTTTGCTGAAACAGCAGTGTTTCACATGGATTCATTGTCAGATTTTCAAGACAAAATTGATGTGCTGATTTTATGTGGTGGTTCAAAAGACGACTTGCCACAACAAGGTCCAGTATTGGCAAGCCAATTTAATATTGTCGATAGTTTCGATACGCATGCACGTATTCCTGAATATTATGCATCTGTAGATGCACCTGCGACAGCGAACAAGAAAACTGCACTCATCTCAATTGGTTGGGATCCAGGCATGTTCTCGATTAATCGTTTATTTGGTGAAGCGTTGTTACCAGATGGTGAAACCTATACTTTTTGGGGTAAAGGTTTAAGTCAGGGTCACTCAGATGCCATTCGTCGTGTTGATGGTGTAAAAGCAGGTGTGCAATATACCATTCCATCGAATGATGCCATTGAACAAGTGCGTAGCGGTGCGCGTCCTGTATTAAGCACCAAAGATAAACATACTCGTGAATGTTATGTCGTACTTGCAGAAGGTGCCGATGCTGCTGCGGTAGAGCAAGCGATTGTGACCATGCCAGATTATTTCGCTGACTACAACACAACCGTAAATTTCATTGATGAAGCGACTTTAGCCAAAGATCACCAACGCATGCCACATGGTGGTTTTGTCATTCGCAGTGGTAATACCAGCGATGAACAAAAACAAGTGCTTGAATTCTCATTGAAGTTAGACAGCAATCCTGAGTTTACCGCGAGTATTTTGGTGGCTTATGCACGTGCTTGCTATCGTTTAAACCAAATGCAGCAATATGGTGCAAAAACTGCTTATGATGTTGCGCCAGGTTTATTGTCAATGAAATCGCCTGAACAGTTGCGTGCAGAATTGCTCTAAACTTTTTAAAGCTATAAGCAAAAAGACGAATCAATGATTCGTCTTTTTACTTTTTGAATAAAGAAGGGTTAGGGAATGACTTTATTCAATCTACCTCAATCCCTCTTTACGAAATAGGGGTTGCAAGGCACTTAAAGTAATTCAATCGCGACCGCAGTTGCTTCACCACCACCAATACAGAGAGCAGCCACACCACGCTTGCCACCTGTACGTTTAAGCGCATGAATCAAAGTTAGGATAATACGTGAACCTGTAGAACCCACAGGATGCCCAAGCGCACATGCACCACCGTTGATATTCACTTTTGCAGGATCAAGCTTGAACTCATCCATTGGGCACATGGTGACCATGGCAAAAGCTTCATTAATTTCCCATAAATCTACATCTGCAACTTGCCAACCCGCTTTATCCAATACTTTTTGAATCGCAGCAACAGGGGCGATGGTGAACTCAGATGGGTGTTGTGAATTGGTGGCATAAGCCACAATTTTTGCTAATGGTTGTAAACCTTTATTTGCTGCATTTTCTGCAGACGTTAGGACTAAGGCTGAAGCACCATCTGAAATTGAGCTGGCATTGGCTGCGGTAATCGTGCCATCTTTGGCAAAAGCTGGACGAAGGGTTGGGATTTTTTCAATATTGGCATTAAACGGTTGTTCATCTTTATCTACAATGACATCGCCTTTACGAGTTGTAACTGTCACAGGGACGATTTCATCAGCGAAATAGCCTTCATTGACTGCAGTTTGTGCACGTTTGAGTGAGCGAATCGCAAAGTCATCCATTTGTTGGCGTGTGTAACCTTTGCTATTGGCCATATCTTGTGCGAATGAGCCCATTAAACGCCCTGTTTCTGCATCTTCTAAGCCATCTAAGAACATGTGGTCTTTAACATCACCGTGTCCCATGCGGTAACCCGCACGTGCTTTAGTCAGAATATAAGGTGCATTACTCATTGACTCCATACCACCAGCGACAATGATTGAGGCAGAACCTGCTTTGATTGCATCGGCTGCTTGCATGACAGCTTTCATGCCCGAACCACACAGTTTATTGATGGTCACTGCACCTGTTGAATCTGGTAAACCTGCTTGACGCATCGCCTGACGAGCAGGGCCTTGTTTTAGGCCAGCAGGCAAAACACAGCCCATAATGACTTCTTCGATATCTGTGGGTTGCAGACCTGCGCGTTGAATTGCGGCTTGAATACTTGCTGCACCCAGCTCAGGTGCAGTCAGTGTGGCTAAACTGCCTTGAAAGCCACCCATTGCAGTGCGTGCACCATTTATAATAACGATATCCGTCATTTTATTCTCCCAATTTATATGTGCTTTTGTCTAGATTGAATTCCAAGCTGGAATAGATCACTTCTGCAGTATAGGCAAAAAAAGATGAGAATAAAGTGACAATGTAAAGATCATTTAGACTGCTGAGTTAACATATATTGATGTCTTCAGTTCGGGTTTGCCCCATTTTACTGAGTACTAAGCGCTTGCTTGTAAGGTGAGTGGAACAGTAAAAGAAGCTACCATTTGAGCCGATCGGCAAACCTTGTTGAGCATTAAAAGTCACACTAGGAATGTTTAAAGTTCCACGCCAATCCAAGGTTCCGTATTTAAGTGCAGTTTTTTCTGTATAAAGAATGTATTCACTGTCGTCAATTTGGCGGTTTCGATTACGATCCATAAAAATCAAAAAACCAGTATTCCAGTTTTGGTTGCTACATTGAACAAAGTTTTGTGTAGGACAAATCACCACATTGCTGTGATGGGTGAAGGCATGAGAGCGTGCTATTTTTAGGCTGGACTGTAATGAATACTGAATTCGTTTGAGTTCTTGTTCTGCCATCAGCTGATGAAAATGTGGCAGGGCAATCATGACTAAAATCGCACTAATCGCTAACGTGACGATCAATTCAAACAGCGTGAAGCCGTTTTTTCTTACATTCGACATAAGTCTTTACCTGTTATTGTTATGTTTTTTTATGATTAATTTGAGTAATTTGTTGTTTTATAGTGCTTTATCTGCTGTATAATAAATATTAAACAACTTTCGAGAAAGCTGTTAAAATAAAGCGCAAGAAAGATAAGCTATTCACAATAAAAAATTGAGTAGAAAGTTACCGAATTACAACGGAAATTGTAAGTAATTTTGTCAATAATTTACTTGATTAAAATTATCAAGCACTTGGAAAAGTAATAAAGTGTTTGTATGATTCAAAGTGACTAGCTTAAAAATAATACTGGGGTATAAGAAAGCCTATCTCAGGGTAGTCGAAAATTTAGGCTTGAGCTTGAACAACAATTGTTATCTCTGGAGGATAAATCCATGAAAATGAGTCGTATTGCATTAGCAATGCTCGTAGCTGCTCCTTTAGCTGCTGCAAACGCGGGCGTAACTGTTACCCCATTAATGCTTGGTTATACTATGTTTGATACACAGCATAATAATGGTGGTAATGATGGTAGTTTAACAAGTAGCGTAGAGCTTGATGATGACCTGTTCGTTGGTGCAGCACTTGGTGTTGAGCTTACTCCTTGGTTAGGTTTTGAAGCTGAATATAGCCAAATCAAAGGTGATGCCAGCAACGGTGGTGAATACAAGGGTCAAAATATCGCAGGTAACTTCTATGCGACTTCTGATTTAATCACTAAAAACTACGACAGCAAAATCAAGCCATACGTATTGTTAGGTGCTGGTCATTATAAATATGACGTAGAAGGCGCTAATGGTGTAGGTTATATCCGTGATGGTGAAGAAGGTACTTTAGGTAATGCTGGTGTTGGTGCGTTCTTCCGTTTGAACGATGCTTTATCTCTTCGTACTGAAGCACGTGGTACTTACCACTTTGATGAGCAATTCTGGAACTACACAGCTTTAGCTGGTCTTAACGTAGTTCTTGGTGGTCACTTGAAGCCAGCTGCTCCTGTAGTAGAAGTTGCCCCAGTTGAAACCGTTGCTCCAGTTCAACCAGCTCCACAAGAGTTGACTGAAGACCTGAACATGGAACTTCGTGTGTTCTTTGATACGAACAAATCAAACATCAAAGATCAGTACAAGCCAGAAATCGCTAAAGTTGCTGAGAAGTTAGTTGAATATCCAAACGCTACTGCTCGCATCGAAGGTCACACTGACAACACTGGTCCACGTGCATTGAACGAACGTTTATCTTTAGCGCGTGCGAACTCTGTTAAATCTTCACTTGTAAATGAATACAATGTAGATCCAGCTCGTTTGTCTACTCAAGGTTTCGCTTGGGATCAACCGATTGCTGACAACAACACTAAAGAAGGTCGTGCTATGAACCGTCGTGTATTCGCGACGATCACTGGCAGCCGTACAGTGACTGTTGAACAACAAGCTCAATAATTTGAGTTAAGTTGAAAAAACGACTCTTCGGAGTCGTTTTTTTTATGCTTATTTTTATGAAATATATTGACTAAAGAGTGCCTGAAATGATTTACATTCAATACTTTTAAAAAATATTGTAAAAGTATGATTTTTAAAATAAAGAGTAAATAAGGTAGAGGCAGATGGTGCTTAATATTTCGGTCTGTTGACTCGTAAACTTAGTCGAATTTTTATACCAAGTTTATCGTTAATTCATTTAAAAACTCCAAAGCGTCGTCGCAGATCAAACTTTTAAAATATGGACTCGATGTCTATCAGTCGATCAAATCGTTGTTTAACGATTATAAAATCAACATTGAGCAGTTTGTGGCGTGATCTCTCGCCGTAATATTGATAACAAAATATGTTGTAACTCGAATTTGCTTGAAATTTACGCTAAAAAAACAGCCAAATGTTGACTGTTTTTTGAATCTTAGCTTCTCAAATGAAATGCAATAGAAGAAGAATTTTTTTAGTCATGATCAGGGTGTAGTGGTTTCACATCCATATCCTGATATGCAATCAGTTTGGTTTTGTGTTTCCATTTATAGCCTAACCAAATGACCAAGAACAAAAGAATACCAATATAAGTCGATAAAACAGCGAGCCATTCACCATCAAGTACAGCTTGGTAGTTTTGCCCTAATACAACAATCGCACATAAAATAAAGGCAAACCATGGCGCAAAAGGGAAGAATTTGGCGCGGTAATCTAAGTCTTCAAGTTTGTAGCCTTGTGCCAGATAGCCTTTACGGAAGCGATAATGCGATACAGCAATTCCGAGCCAAACGATAAAACCACACATGCCTGACATATTCAGAAGCCAGTTAAATACTTGTTTTTCACCAATAAATGTTGTTAAAAAACATAGTGCAGCGATTGCTGTTGTGGCATACAGTGCATTCATTGGGACGCCACGAGCATCTAAGCGGGCAAAAGCTTTTGGTGCACTGCCTTTACGTGCCATATCAAATAGCATACGGGTCGATGAATACATGCCCGAGTTCCCTGCAGAAAGAATCGCAGTTAAAATCACCGCATTCATGACACTTGCAGCAAAGGCAAAGCCTGCTTGCTCATATAATAAAGTAAACGGAGAGAGCGCAATGTTATCGGTGGCGGCTGCTTGAAGTAAACGTGGGTCATCATAGGCGATTAACGTGCCAATAATGAAAATACACACGATATAAAACAACAAAATACGCCAGAAGATTTGTTTGATTGCAATAGGAATGGTTTTCTTAGGATTTTTAGATTCACCCGCTGCAACGCCCACCATTTCAGTCCCCTGAAATGAGAATCCTGCAATCATCGCCACACCAATTAAGGCAGACAATCCACCTACAAATGGAGCTTCACCTTTGCTCCAATTGGCGAAAGTAGCGACATCTGGAGTCAGCATGATTTTTACAATCATGAATATACCAATGATGATGAAGGCGACAATCGCAAGGACTTTGACCAGCGAGAAGAAAAACTCTGATTCACCAAATCCTTTTACGGTTAATGCATTAATTCCAAATACAACCGCTAGAAATAACGCACTCCAATAGAAACCAGGAATATCTGGAAACCAGAATTTCATAATGAATTGTACCGCTACTAATTCAAATGCAACCGTAATGGCCCAGTTGTACCAATAGTTCCAGCCTAGCGCAAAACCGAAACCACCTTCGACATATTTACTGCCATAGGTAAAGAACGCGCCTGAAGTTGGATTATGCGTTGCAAGTTCGCCTAGACTGGTCATCAAGAAATAAATCATCACACCAATGAGTGCATAGGCCAGTAATGCACCGCCTGGGCCTGCATTAGCGATGGTTGCACCCGAGGCAAGGAACAAACCTGTACCAATCGAGCCACCAATGGCAATCATGTTTAAATGACGTGCACCGAGTTTACGCTGTAACTGTCGATTGTTTTGAGTTTCGCTCATCATGCATCCTTCGTATTTTTTTGTGTACTGGCAAACAGTACTTTAAAGCCTTGTTGATCTGCCTTGATTGTGCATTGACCAAAACTTTGTTCAATTAATAGCGGGTAATTCAAAAAGCGGTTGGCTACAATCCAAAGTTCACCACCCGATTTCAAATGACGACGTGAAGTTTTACATAGGGTTTCACTGGCATCGTAATCGGTCTGAATACCTTGATGAAATGGGGGATTGCTGACAATGGCATGTAAAAACAGCGGGGCATCCTGAATGCCTGTCACGGCTTTAATTTCAAGTTGTTGTGGATTGAGCTGATTTTTTTCAAACGTCATTTGCGTTGACGCTAAAGCAAAGGCATCGACATCTAAGGCAAAAATACGATTTTCAGGGTTAAGTTTGGCTAAGTAAGCACTGATCACACCCGCACCACAGCCAAAATCTGCAATTTTCCCAGCAGTAACCTGATTCAAATAAGGCAGTAATACAGCCGTGCCAACATCCAAGTGTTTTTGGCTAAATACACCCGGCAAGGCACAAATCTGTAAATCACCTTTAGGTGTAGCAACGGTATAGTTTTGCGCCCAATCTGCTAAAGCCTTATTTTGAACCTTGCAGTCTAAAATCAGTTGCCAAAGTTGGCAGTGGCGTGCGCTATCTAGCTTGAGTGTTTTGCCATAAGGTTGTAATTGCTTTGCAGCCCGCTCAATTCCTGCTTTCTTTTCACCCACTAAAAATACGCTACTGCCTTGTGGGAGTTGTGCGGCAATGGTGTGAATTAGGTAATTAAGTAATTCCTTAGATTTCGGTACAAAAATAACCGCCTGATCAAATTCACCTTCAGGCAATTCTGCACCAAAATGCACTTGCGCTTGTTGATTTTGAAAGTATTGATAGTCGTTGAAATTCCATGTCCAGACAGAGGCTTGGATTGAGTCACCCAATTCTGCGAGGAGTTGATCGGTTGGGGCATTGATCAGTAGAACACGACCAGACAAATAGTCATATTGTCTGAGTAAAACTTCGCTTTGGGGGTTCATGGTTCTCTCTCCAATAGAAAAACACTGTCTAAGTTCAGCTCAGACAGTGTTTTTTGGACATGCAATTACTTTTTAGTTTCAGGAAGCACAATATTTAAAATGAGTGCTGCAATACCGCCTGTGGCAACGCCTGAGCTGAAAATATTACGGAATAATTCAGGTAAGTGTTCCAAAATTTGTGGCACTTGTGCAACACCTAAGCCTAAGCCAAGAGAAATTGCAATAATCAGTAAGGCACGACGATCTAGCTGTACCCCTGAAAGAATGTTGATACCTGAAGCTGCGACAGCACCAAACATCACCATTACAGCACCACCTAGAACTGCTTGAGGTACTGCCTGAATCACGCCTGCAACTGCAGGGAGTAGACCTAAAATAATCAGCAGTGCTGCAATCCAAATTCCTACATAACGGCTGGCAACACCTGTAAGTTGAATCACGCCATTGTTTTGGGCAAATACCGAACTTGGGAAGGTGTTGAAAATACCTGCCAAGAATGAGTTAGCGCCATTTACCAATACACCGCCTTTAATGCGTTGCATCCACTGTGGGCCATCGACAGGTTGATTGGAGAGTTTAGAGGTCGCGGTAATATCACCAATGGCTTCCAGTGAAGTCACCAAATAAATAAATGCCAATGGAATGAATAAGCTCCAAGAGAAATCCAGTCCAAAATGCATTGGTGTTGGAACTTGTACCAGAGGCGCATCTTTCAGACCTGAAAAGTCAAGATGACCCATCATGCCTGCCATTGCATATCCAATCACCAAGGCAATTAAAATGGCAGAGCTTTTAATCCATGTGATATTGATGCGGTTCAAAATAATAATAATGGCCAAGACTGTGCACGACATAATCAGGTTGTCAGTATTGGCAAAAGTATTATTGCTCATGGCTTGATAGCCACCGCCCATACTAATTAAACCTTCTTTAATAAGGGTTAGACCAATTAACAGCACCACAATACCAGTGACCAATGGGGTAATCAGCTTTTTGACCCACGGTAAAATTTGCGATACGCCCATTTCAATAAACGAACCTGCAATGACCACGCCAAAAATTGCCGCCATGACCGATTCAACAGGTGTGCCTGCGGCGACCATAGCAGAGCCGATCCCAATAATGGGGCCAATAAAGTTAAAACTGGTGCCTTGCACAATGAGCAAACCTGCACCAAAAGGGCCGACTTTTTTACATTGTAAAAAGGTTGCAATGCCTGAAATGACCAAAGACATTGACAAGATCATGTTGGTATCTTGTTTGGAAACACCTAAAGCCAAGCAAATTAAGAGACCTGGTGTGACAATTGGAACAATAATTGCCAGTAAATGCTGAAAAGCTGCTAAAAAAGCGATGAATGGTTTTGGACGGTCATTCAGACCATAGACCAAATCGAGCTGGTCTTTTGGGTGGGGAGAGTGGTTTAAATCAGACATGAGTCATAAAAAATTGCAAAAGTGGCGCTATTCTAATCGAGTTACACAGCTTTACAAAACCCAAAGCACGCCACTCATCAAAAAAAATTGTGTGTGTCAATAAAGTGTCACTATAAAACTTTAGTATTTTTCTGTATAATTTGCCCTCAAATTTATAGCGTATTGAATTTAAATGTCTGATATTAAAACTCTCCGCAACATCGCAATTATTGCGCACGTTGACCACGGAAAAACAACTCTTGTGGATAAACTTTTACAACAATCGGGCGCACTCGGTGAACGAGCGGGCGAGATTGAGCGTGTCATGGATTCAGGCGCTATTGAAAGTGAACGTGGTATTACCATTCTTGCAAAAAACACTGCAATCAAATGGTTAGACAAACGTACTGATACTGAATACCGCATTAACATTGTGGACACCCCGGGACACGCCGACTTCGGTGGCGAAGTTGAACGTGTAATGTCGATGGTTGACTGCGTATTACTTCTTGTAGACTCTCAAGAAGGCCCAATGCCACAAACTCGCTTTGTAACGCAAAAAGCCTTTGCACGTGGTTTGAAGCCAATCGTGATCATCAACAAGGTAGATAAGCCAAACGCACGTCCAGACTGGGTAATTGATCAAGTATTTGACTTGTTTGATAACTTGGGTGCAACTGATGACCAATTAGACTTCCCAATCGTATATGCATCAGGCTTACGTGGTGTTGCTGGTCCTGCACCAGACGAATTAGCGGAAGATATGACACCGTTATTCCAAACAATTGTAGATATCGTCGAGCCACCAGCAGTTGATGTTGATGGTCCATTCCAAATGCAAGTCTCTTCACTTGACTATAACAGCTTCGTAGGTGTTATTGGTGTTGGTCGTATTCAACGTGGTTCAGTGAAATTAAATACACCTGTAACCGTGATTGACCAAGAAGGTAAAACACGTAACGGTCGTATCTTAAAAATCATGGGTTACCATGGTTTAGAGCGTGTTGATGTTGAATCTGCTTCTGCAGGCGACATCGTATGTGTAACAGGTATGGACGAACTGCATATTTCTGACACGATTTGTGATCCGAAAAATGTAGAAGCTTTACCGCCGCTTTCTGTAGACGAACCAACCGTATCGATGACTTTCCAAGTTAACAACTCACCTTTTGCGGGTAAAGAAGGTAAGTTTGTGACTTCACGTAACATCCGTGAACGTCTTGACCGTGAATTGATTCATAACGTTGCACTTCGTGTAGAAGATACTGACAGTCCAGACCGTTTCAAAGTATCTGGTCGTGGTGAGCTTCACCTTTCTGTATTGATTGAAAACATGCGCCGTGAAGGCTTCGAAATGGGTGTATCTCGTCCGCAAGTCATCTTGAAAGAGATTGATGGCGAAATGCAAGAACCATACGAAAACGTGACTTTTGACGTGGAAGAACAGCACCAAGGCGCTGTGATGGAACAAATGGGTAACCGTAAAGGTGAGATGACCAATATGGAAGTAGACGGTAAAGGCCGTATCCGTATTGAAGCCACTGTGCCTTCACGTGGTTTAATTGGTTTCCGTTCTGAATTCATGACCATGACTTCAGGTACAGGTATCATGACGTCAAGCTTCTCACACTATGGCCCAATGAAAGCAGGTCAAGTTGCCAAACGTCAAAACGGTGTGTTGATCTCTATGGTTCAAGGTACGTGCTTGGGTTATGCATTGTTCAGCTTGCAAGACCGTGGTCGTTTATTCGCCAAGCCTCAGTTAGAAGTTTACGAAGGTATGATCATTGGTATTAACTCTCGTTCAGATGATATGGTGGTTAACCCAACCAAAGCGAAACAGTTAACAAACGTACGTGCTTCTGGTACTGATGATGCGTTGACACTGGTACCTGCAATTGAATTCACGCTTGAACAAGCGCTTGAATTTATTGAAGATGATGAGCTGGTTGAAGTAACGCCAAAGTCAATTCGTATCCGTAAGCGTTACTTGACTGAAAACGAACGTAAACGTAACCGTTCTGGTAAATAAGTTTTAAAAATGATGTTGTCCTCATGCGGGGCAGCAAAATTTAAAAATGCCATCAATTTATTGATGGCATTTTTTTGTTTAAAATTAGCAAAGCAATATATAAAAGCAGATGATTTCCGAGTAAATTACGTGGAAATGAAGCTATAAAATTAATGTATACTTCGTCACATAAATTAAAGTCAAAAAAAAACTGGAGATTTAAATGAGTATTATTCAAGAGTTCCGCGAGTTTGCGGTAAAAGGCAACATGATCGACTTGGCTGTCGGTGTGATTATTGGTGGGGCATTTGGTAAAATTGTTGACTCATTAGTGAAAGATATCATCATGCCATTGATTACTGTGATCACTGGCGGTGGTGTGGATTTCACACAAAAGTTCTTTGTTTTGGGCGATAACCCAAACAATTTACAGTCTTTAGATGAGTTAACCAAAGCAGGTGTAAATGTCCTGACCTATGGTAACTTCCTTACGATTTTAATTAACTTCATTATTTTGGCATGGGTGGTGTTCTTAATGGTGAAAATGATTAATCGTATGCGCCGTAAACAAGAAGAAGCAGCGCCAGAACCAGCAGCAACGCCAGAAGATATCGCGTTGCTACGTGAAATTCGTGATGAATTGAAAAAACGTCAATAATTTTTAATACGCAATCAAAACAAACGGCGCTTTATGCGCCGTTTGTTTGCACCCTATTCTCTAGGATGGAGAGGCGCTGAAGGCATAAAAATTACATCCGAAACTTTACTTCTACCAAATGAAAACCAAACTGACTTTTTACAGGTCCGTGTAGTACGCGTTCTGCTGCGGTAAACACTAATTTATCAATGACGGGTACCAATTGTCCTTTTTTGACCTCACCCAATTCCCCACCTTTTTTTCCTGAAGAGCAGGTCGAAAATTGTTTGGCAATTTTGGCAAAATCAGCACCTGATTGAATCCGCTTTTTCAGTTGTTCACAGGTTTCTTTATCTTTCACTAAAATATGACGCACAATAGCGGTTCTCATACTTTTTTACCTCGTTTGCTTGTTGCAGCTTTAGTCGAAGTGAGTACTTTTTTCAAAGGCTGACATTCAGGACAAAATACCGAGGCACGTTGGCCCAGTTTTAAATTTTCTAGTGTGGTTTCACAGTTCACACACATTTCACCTGCACGTCCATACGCCAACAAGGTTTGTTGGAAATAGCCATTTTCGCCCATCGCATTGCTGTAATCACGTAAGGTCGAACCGCCTAAATCAATCGCTTGTTTTAAAATGCGTTTGATTTCGAGCACTAGTTTTTCAATCTGTTTCAAACTGAGTGATGATGCAGGTTGTGCAGGGTGAATACCTAAATTAAACAGACTTTCCGTGGCATAAATATTGCCCACACCCACCACGACATGGTTATCCATAATTGCAACTTTGATGCCAACATTTTTGTTTTTGAGCTTCTGTGCAAGATAGTCGGGGTTAAAGGCATCACTCAACGGCTCAGGGCCAAGTGGATCTATCAGTTTGCGTTGAGAGCTTTCATTTAGCCATAAAATACAGCCAAAGCGACGTGGGTCGTGGTAGCGCAATTGTATATCTTCAAACTGAATAATCAAATGGTCGTGTTTGCGTAAATCTTCCTGCGCATCGCAAAGACGAAAACTGCCCGACATGCCTAAATGCCACAACATGCTGTCCTGTTCAAATTGCGCCAGAATGTATTTGGATCTGCGGGTCAATTGCAGTAATTTTTGTCCTGTGAGTTTATGTAGGTTTTCTGGAATGGGCCAGCGTAAATTGGCTTGACGTACTTCTACATTCAGGACTTTTTGATCAAGTAGCGGCAATAGACTAGTTTTGGTAGTTTCAACTTCTGGTAATTCTGGCATGGTACAAATTCAATCCGCTTTTAGAAATTAAGCAGGCAAGGATATACAGTAATGCGCTTAATATTGGGCATTATCCATAGAATACAAGCCATAGTGTGCTGTCGCAAAATTATTCTGTGTAAAACAAAAGCAGGCTTTGCAAAAACCATACAACACGTTATAAATAAATCATTTTTAAACATCTATTATAGAAAAACCATCTAAAACAGATGGCAGATTCTGAGTGATTACTTCTTTTTTATTTAATGATTCGCTTTTGGTGAATCGCACTGTATGAGGGCTTGCAGCGTGACATTACTTTTTCAGCCGATTCAATTTGGATCACTGCAACTTGCCAACAAAATTATTATCGCTCCGATGTGTCAATATTCTGCCAATGAACAAGGTGAGTTGAGCTATTGGCATGAGCAGCAATGGGCAAATTATGCCTTGTCGGGTGCAGGGATGTGCATTGTAGAAGCCACCGCAGTACAGGCTGAAGGGCGTATCAGCTATGCAGATTTAGGCTTATGGAATGACATGCAGCGTGCGCAGCTTAAAGCCTTATTGCATAAAGTTAAAAGTTTATCGCCTATGCCATTTGCTGTGCAGTTGGCACATGCGGGACGTAAAGCCTCAACCGATAAACCTTGGCAGGGCAAAGGTCAGTTTAGCCCAAGTGATGCACATGGTTGGCAGACTGTATCGGCCAGTGAGTTACCATTTCAACCGCACGAACATCCTCCGCATGCTTTAACGCAAGATGAAATTCAACAGGTGATTGCAGACTTTGCCAGTGCCGCAGTACGAGCGGTGGATGCAGGTTTTGATTTAATCGAAATTCATGCTGCACATGGTTATTTGCTGCATCAATTTATGTCACCACTGTCTAATCACCGCCAAGATGAATATGGCGGCAGTTTGGAAAATCGGATTCGCCTTACATTGGAAGTATTTCAAGCGATTCAAAATGCTGTTCCACAAGGCTATCCAATTGGGGTGCGAATTTCTGCAACAGACTGGATGGATGATGCAGAGGGTTGGAATGTGGAATCTTCAGTAGGTTTGGCAAAAGCACTGGAGCATTTAGGTGCGGCTTATATTCACGTGTCGAGCGGTGGTTTGCATGTCGATCAAAAAATTGATTTACATGCGGGTTATCAAACACCATTTGCACATGCCATTAAGCAAGCTGTAAAAATTCCTGTAATTGCGGTGGGTTTGATTACCGAAGCGATGCAGGCAGAAGGTATTTTGCAATATGAACAGGCCGATGCGATTGCGATCGCACGTGCGATTTTATATGACCCTCGTTGGCCATGGCATGCTGCGGCAGAATTGGGTGAAAAAATTGAGATTGCCCCGCAATATTTGCGCTGTCAGCCGCATGGGTTTCGTACTTTATTTGCGCCGTTTAAATCCACAGATACGGAAGTGGAATCCTAATATTTTATCTGCTTAAAATAAGTGAAACTTAAACTATTTTGCCGTGCTTTATAGGGAGATTCGGTGTAAGGTAAATCAGTAAAAACCATGTCGATCATGGGCAACACTGAAAAAGGATGTCAGGGTGTTACTGAGTATTTTATTTCCCATTTGTACCGTAGTACTGTTGGGATATTTTGCCATCAGAAGCCAATTTATTGAAACCAGTGCGATTCAGTTTCTAGGTCAATTTGTCATGAAAGTGGCGTTGCCTGCATTTCTATTGCAGGCATTGGCCAGTAAAAGTTTGTCAGAAATCTGGCATCCTGCTTATTTCTTAGGTTACGGTGGCGGTTCTATTCTGCTGTTTATCTTTGCCTTTTTACTGTATCGGCATTATTTTAATTCAAACTTAACCCATGCCAGTGTCTTGGCAATGGGTGCATCAATGTCAAATACAGGGTTTATTGGCACTGCTATTTTGACTTTGTTGATTGGCAGTCAGTCCGCAATTTATTTGTCTTTAACTTTAATTGTAGAAAACCTGATTATTGTGGCCATTATGCTAATTTTGGCAGAACGTGGGCTGCAATCTACAACAAAACCAGGCTGGCAACTTTATTTGGAAACCTTGCAGCGTTTACTGAAAAATCCTGTAATTTTATCCATTTTATTGGGTATGCTGTGCGTATTGTTGAATTTCAAACTGCCGCAAGCTATTGCACAAGTGCTGGAAATGTTGGGCAAAACTGCTTCACCTTTGGCTTTATTTGTGATTGGTGGAAGTTTGGTCGGCATGCAAATCAAGTCGGTGAATTTGCAAAGTATTGTTTTGGTTGCATTCAAAGTATTGCTGATGCCACTCACGATTTTTGGAATTTTATGGGCATTAGATGTGAACCGAGAAATGCTATTTGTCGGGACTTTGCTTGCGGCTTTACCAATGCCAATTGCCTTTGGTATTTTCGGGCAGCACTATGGTTTACATGAAAAAGCCTTAGCCCCCTTGGTGTTGAGTACAGTTTTTGGTTTTGTGATGGTGGCGATTTTATTGACACAATCGGGTAAGTATTTTTGACATACTCCCACCACTTTCGTTTTCACTCAAGTGGGGGATTCTAAAAGCAAAGCTCTTAGGCGACTTCCTCACGGATTTCGCTTGCTTTCTGCTTCTTAGGGCGACCTTTACCGCATCCACCCT